>NZ_JABXEP010000044.1:0-52642 GCF_013372605.1 Myxococcus sp. AM009 | reverse complement strand
GTGGTGTGTGGGGCGGGGCGGGTGGGCTACCGCGTGGTGACGCAGCTGCGGGAGATGGGCAAGGACGTGGTGGTGGTGGAGAAGCGCGAGGACGCGGCCTTCGTGTCCGCGCTGCGCGACGAGCGGGTGCCGTTGCTCATCGACGACACGCGCAGCCCGCTGTGCCTGCCTCGCACCAACGTGAAGGACGCGTCCGCCATCGTCTGCGCCACGGATGATGACCTGGCCAACCTCAACATCGCCCTGGACGCGCGCAAGCTGAACCCGAACATCCGCGTGGTCATCCGCCTGTTCGATGACGACCTGAGCGGCAAGGTGCGGGAGACGTTCAAGGCGGAGGCGCTCTCCAGCTCGTCGCTGGCGGCCCCGGCCATGGCGCTGGCGGCCATGGACCCGCGCATCGTCCACTCGTTCCACCTGGCGAAGCACCTGATGGTCGTCTCGCTGTTCGAGGCGCGCCTGGGCCTGCCGGGCCTCACCATCTCCGAGGTGCGGGACAGGTTCGGCTGCCTGGCGCTGTCGCTGCAACGCAATGGCGAGGAGCGGCTCCACCCGCAGGGGGATGAGGTCATCCGGCCTGGAGACGTGCTGTCGCTCCAGGCGTCCTATCCGGAGTACCGGCGGCTGCGCGCCTTCACCCACGAGGCCGAGCCGCCCCTGTGGTCCCATCACGAAGCGGTGGCCGTGGTCACGCCTTCGTCCCGCAAGGTGGGCTGAGGGCGGGGCGCGCCTCCGGCCAGCGCGTGAAGGCGTGCTTCGGGCCCCTGGCGGTGGGCAGGGCGAGCGCCCGCGCGAGCAGGACGGCCATGGCGTCCCACTCCAACAGGAAGCCGTCGTGCCCATGCTGACTGGACAGCGTGGCGTGCTCGGCGTGGAGGCCGTGCTCGCGCAGCCGCCGGGCCAGCGCCGCCATGTGGCTGGGGAAGAAGAGCTGGTCGGTGTCGATGCCCACGCACAGCGCGCTCGCGCGGATGCGGGCCAGGCCGCCTCCCGGGAAGCGTGACACGTCGTGGTGGTCCATGGCGCCCAGCTGCGCCAGGTACGCGCGCGCATCGAAGCGGCTCTCCAGCTTCTGGCCCTGGTACTCCAGGTAGCTGTGCATCGGGTGCAGCGCGCGTGAGGACCACGCCGAGGGGCGGCCCTGGAGCGCGTCCAGGCCGGGCTCCGCGCGGTAGGTGAGCATCGCGAGCTGACGGGCCAGCTCCAGGCCCCGGCGAGGGGACTCGGGGAAGCCCGGGTCCATCAGCAGGGCCTGCCGCGCCACGTGGTTGAGGCCCACCACCCACGCGGAGGCGGACTCCGTGGTGGCGATGGGCGCCATGCGGGCGAAGCGCTCCGGCGCCAGCGCCGCGAGGCAGAGCACCACCATGCCGCCCAGGGAGCCGCCGGTGACGAGCGCCACTTCGTCCAGGCCCAGCGCGTCCATGGCCAGCAGGATGCTCCGGGCCTGGTCCCACGGCGTGACGGTGGCGGGCAGGCGGTGCTCGTCCAGGCGCAGGTCGCCCTTGGGCAGCGGCAGCGGTGGACCGAAGCGCGCGTCGTCCGTCCGCGGCGGGAAGCCCTCGTCGGCGGGGCCCGTGGTGCCGTAGCAGGAGCCCAGGTTGTTGAAGCACAGGAGCCGCACGCGGGACGGGTCCAGCGCGCGTCCTGGGCCGATGAGCGGCTCCCACCAGCCGCCCTGGCCGCCCGCGCGCATGTCACCGGTGAGCGCGTGGACCAGCAGCACCGTGGGGACGGACGTGGGGGCTCGGGCTGGGCCCCGGTGGCGCGCTTCGGCCGCGAGCGCCTGCTGTTCGGCCACGGCGCGGCGGACGATGCGCAGCGCGCTCGCCTGCGCTTCGTCCTCGGAGAGGACGCGCGCGCGCGACTCGAGCCAGGGGACGTCCTCCTCGGGGCCCCACCACCAACCGCGGACGAGGTGGTTCGTGATTCGGGCGCCCGCCTCCAGCGTCAAGTCGGGCAGGGAGACGTCGAAGAGGCGCGGCGCGGACGTGAGGTGAGCTGTGGGCACGGGAACTCTCCGGAGGTGATGCGGAAGGAGGCCCTCCAGGGCGCGGAGGGCTGGGAGAGGTCGGCGCGTGTCCAGAAACGACGAAGCCCACCAACCCTCGCGGGTGGATGGGCTCGGTGGCTCACCAGGGGCGGACGGACGTCAGCCGAACCTGGAGGGCGAGAGCCCACCCGGCATCGACATTCGACACATGGCGCTTGGCGACGTCATTGGCCGTAACGGATAAGCGCTCGTCTGTCGGGAGTCAAGTCAGCCCACCGCCGTGCACTGGGCCGCGACGACCTGGGGCGCGTCGTCCACGACTTGCCACACGCGCGTGTAGCGGAAGTTCCCTTCGAAGGGGGCGCCCTGGAACTCACCGGATAGCGCGGCATGGACGACGACCACGGCGCCCGCGGAGAGGTAGCGGAAGTGTGCGTCGGTGAAGTCCACCCGCGTGAGGCGCAGGGCTCCCGAGCGATGCGCTTCCAGGTCGGCTTCCTTGTCGAGGACATGGCCGGCGTGATTGACGAAGAGGAGGTCGTCGGAGAGGAGGGCGTCGAGCGCGGCGACATCGCTCGCGAGCATGGCCCGTCTCAGCGCCTCCTCCGCGGCCAGGAAGTCTTCCTCTGGAAGCATGGCGCTCCTTTCTGCGGCGGTGTGCGGGGTGGAGCTATCGGTTGTTGCACAATGACACCTCATGTCAACGCGCGCCCGGCGCGCGAGGACAGCGCAAGAACCGGATTGCTCCAGGATGTGTTGGCGGACATACGTTTTCGCGAAGCGCACCCCAGGAGCATCGGCATGGCATCCAGCGACTACGCCCGCATCGAACAGGCCATCCTCTATCTCGACGCACATGCCCGCGAGCAGCCGTCCCTGGACGACGTGGCAGCGCACGTGGGGCTGAGCACGTTCCACTTCCAGCGGCTCTTCTCGCGCTGGGCGGGCATCAGCCCCAAGCGCTTCATCCAGGTGCATACGCTGAGCTCGGCCCGGCGCCTGCTCGACGAGCGTCGCAGCGTGCTGGAGACGTCGCTGGAGGTGGGCTTGTCGGGCACCGGCAGGCTGCATGAGCTCTTCGTGACGCTGACGTCGATGACGCCGGGGGAGTACAAGCTGGGCGGCGAAGGGCTCACCGTGCGCCATGGCGTCCACCTGTCACCCTTCGGCGCGTGTCTGCTCGCCGTCTGTGAGCGTGGCATCTGTGGCCTGCACTTCCTCACGGGGGAATCAGAGGAAGAGGCGCTCGCCTCGCTGCGCGAGCAGTGGCCGCGCGCCACGTTCGTTGCGTCCGCCGAGGACACGGCGCCGTGGCTGGAGCGCATCTTCCAGGCGGAGCGCGGTGGTTCGGAGGCGAGCCCCTTGTCGGTGCTGGTGCGGGGCACGCCCTTCCAGGTGCAGGTGTGGCAGGCGCTGCTGCGTGTGCCGTCGGGCGAGGTGACGACGTATGAGGACCTCGCGCGCGCCATCGGCAAGCCCAGGGCGATGCGCGCGGTGGGCTCGGCGGTGGGAGAGAATCCCGTGGGGCTCTTGATTCCCTGCCACCGCGTGCTGCGCAAGACAGGTGCCTTCGGGGAGTACCGCTGGGGCGCCTCACGCAAGCGGGCGATGCTGGCGTGGGAGGACTTCCGCTACGACGGCGCGCCGCTCAGCGGTAGGTGAGCAGCGCGCGCTGGGCGCCCTCGAAGTGGCTGTGCTCGTTGAGCGTGGACAGGTAACGGCCGCGCTCGCTGTAGATGACCTTGGTGAGGCCGCAGTTCGCCAGCGTCAGGTTGAGGCGGAAGGCGTGCGCGTCGGGGATGCGGAGCAGTTCCTGGCAGATGGCGGTGATGGTGCCCCCGGAGGTGAAGACGAGCGCGTTCTTCGATGCGCCCAGCTCCTGGATGAGGGCGTCCATCGCGCGGCGGCACCGCTCGCCGAAGGCGGACCAGGGCTCGGTGTACTCCGCGTCATGCTGGCCGGCCACCCAGCGGGCCACCGCGTCGGTGAAGAGCGCCTGGTAGGCTCGCCGGGGCGACTCCGTCTGGGACAGCTCCGCTCGCAGCACGTCCGGGTCCGCGTAGCGTGGCGTGTACCGGGCGACGACTTCCTCGTGGTCGAACTCGTTGAAGCCCGCCGTCTGCGTGGCCACGGCGCCACAGCCGAGCGCGGCGAGACACGCCTCCGCCGTCTGCTGGTGCCGCGCCATGGTGCCGGTGACGACGGCGTCCACGCGGGGCAGCCGCTCGCGCAGGGACTCACCGAGAACCCGGGCCTGGACGAGCCCCGTCTCCGAGAGCTGGTCGTAGTTCGCCGCGCCGAACGAGGCCTGGCCGTGCCGGACCAGATACACCACGCCCATCAGCGCGCCCCCTTCCGGATGAGCCGGTGGCAGCGCCAGCCGAGGTAGTTGACCAGCACCCAGAAGTTCTTGAACGCGGGGTTGCGCGTCTGCTGGTGGTGGTAGCGGTAGTAGATTTGCTGGGCGATGACGGCGAGCCGGAAGAGACCGAACACCTCGTAGAAGGTCCAGTTGGCGGGCTTCAGCTTCGTCTGGTCCAGGTAGTACTCCACGACCTCTTCGCGCCGGAGCATGCCGGGCAGGTGCGTGGGCTGGCGCCGCGTGGAGCGCAGCAGGAAGTCGTCGTCTGCATGGACCCAGTAGGCCAGCGCGCTGCCCAGGTCCATCAGCGGGTCACCCAGGGTGGCCATCTCCCAGTCGAGCACGCCGATGATGCGCGTGGGCTCCTCCGGGGCGAGCACCACGTTGTCGAAGCGCCAGTCGTTGTGGATGACGCAGGTGGCGATGTCCGCGGGCGTGTTCGCCTTGAGCCAGTCCCGCACGTAGCGGAAGCGGGCGACGTTCCACGTCAGTGCCTTCTCGTAGCGCGCCGACCAGCCCTCCACCTGCCGCGTGGGATAGCCCGGCCCCTTGCCCAGTGACGTCAGGCCCACCGCCGCCGGGTCCACGGCGTGCAACTCCACGAGATTGGAGATGACGTTGAGGCAGAGCGTCCGCGTCTGCTTCGCGTCCAGCGCCAGTCCTCGGGGCAGGTGCTTGCGTGGGATGAGCCCCTCGATGCGCTCCATGACGTAGAAGTCGGAGCCCAGCACGGCCGGGTCCTGGCACAAGCCCACCATGGTGGGGACCACGGGATAGGCCGGCTTGAGCGCGTCCTGCACCGTGTACTCACGGGCCATGTCGTGCGCCGACTTCGCCTTCGTCCCCGCGGGAGGGCGGCGCAGGATGAGGTCCCGGTTGGCGTACTTCAGCCGGTACGTCCAGTTGGAGGCGCCGCCCGCGTACTGCGTGACGTCCGGCGTGCCCTCCAGCGTGGGGACCTGGGCCTTGAGCCAGGCGTCCACGGCGGGGAGGTCCAGCTCCTCGCCGGGGCGCACGTCACCTGCGGGGTCGATGGTCGCGGTCGGTGGCATCGGTGGGCTCCTTCTGGCTCAGCTCGGCTTCGGCCGCGAGCCGGGGCGCATGCCTCGCGTGTTCCGGCGCAGCATCCACGAATAGAGCTCACGCGGCAGCAGACGCTTCATCCGCCAGGCCCTGCGGCCATCCGCGTGGGGCAGGACGTAGAAGCCGCGCTCGGCCACCGCGTCGAACACGTCGTTGGCGATGTCATCCGCGGTGATGGCGGAGCGCTCCAGCAGCCGCGCCATGGTGGCCCCCAGTCGCGGGTCCGTGGTGCGCAGCGAGTCACCCAGGTTCGTCTTGAAGAAGGACGGGCACACGACGCTGACGCCGATGCCGTACTCCGCCAGCTCGTTGTGCAGCGTCTCCGACAGCGACACGACGGCGGCCTTGGTCGCGTTGTAGCTGCTCATCAGCGGCACATCGAGCAGCCCCGCCATGGACGCCACGTTGACGATGTGGCCGTGGCCCTGCTTCTTGAAGGCGGGGGTGAACACCTTGCACCCCCGCACGACGCCCAGCAGGTTGATGTCGATGATCCACTGCCAGTCGTCCATCGACACGTCCTCGATGGCGCCCGCCTGCGCGACTCCGGCGTTGTTGATGACCACGTCCACGCCGCCCCACTGGGCCGTGAGCCAGTCCAGGGCCTCGCGCAGGTCCTCTTCGCGCCGCACGTCACAGCGCAGGTGATGGGCCTGGGGCGCCAGGGCGGAGAGCTCCTTCAAGGCCTCCTCGCCTCGGGCGTCGTTGACGTCGCCGATGCAGACCTTCCAGCCAGCGCGAGCAAAGCGCAGGGCGATGGCCTTGCCAAGTCCGCTGGCACCACCGGTGATGAAGATGCGTTGAGTCGCCATGGCCGTCAGCTCCGGGAGAAGCCCCGCTTCGACAGCTCGATGCGGGCGATGAGTCCCTTGTGCACTTCGTCCGGGCCGTCCGCGAGGCGCAGGCTGCGCGCCTGGGCGAAGAAGCCCGCCAGCGGCGTATCTTGGGACACGCCCGCGCCGCCGTGAAGCTGGATGGCGTCATCCACCACCTTCTGGAGGACATTGGGCGCGACGACCTTGATGGCGGAGATCTCCGTCATGGCCCCGAGCGCCCCCACCTGGTCCATCTTCCACGCCGCGTAGAGCGTCAGGAGCCGAGCCTGGTCGATGGCGATGCGCGCCTCCGCCACCTTCTCGCGGTTGCCACCCAGGTTGAGGAGCGGTTTCCCGAAGGCCGTGCGCTTCATGCCGCGGTCAATCATCAGCTCCAGGGAGCGCTCCGCCGCGCCGATGCAGCGCATGCAGTGGTGGATGCGCCCCGGTCCGAGCCGGCCCTGGGCAATCTCGAAGCCCATCCCCGGCCCGGCGATGACGTTGTCGCGCGGCACGCGCACGTTGTCGAAGTGCACCTCGCCGTGGCCGTGAGGCGCGTCGTAGTCGCCGTACACGGGCAGCATGCGGCGGATGCTCACGCCCGGCGCGTCCAGCGGCACCAGCACCATGGAGTGCTGGTGGTGGCGGTCCCCGCCGGTGTCGGGCGTGCGGGCCATGAAGATGACCACCTTCGCGTTGGGGTGCCCCAGGCCGCTGGACCACCACTTGCTGCCGTTGAGGACGACCTCGTCGCCGTCGACGATGGCGGTGGCCGCCATGTTGGTGGCATCCGACGAGGCCACGTCCGGCTCCGTCATGCAGAACACCGAGCGGATGTCCCCCGCCAGCAGCGGCTTCAGCCAGCGCTCCTGCTGCGCCTCCGAGCCGTACTTCCAGAGCACCTCCATGTTGCCGGTGTCCGGGGCGCTGCAGTTGAAGACCTCGGGGGCGATGAAGCTGCGGCCCGTCTCCTCGGCGATGGGGGCGTACTCCAGTGTGCTGAGCCCGGCGCCGAGCTTCGCGTCGGGGAGGAACAGGTTCCACAGGCCCTGGGCCTTCGCCTGGGCCTTCAGCTCCTCCATGACGGGCGGCACGCGCCACGTCTTCCAGTCGCCGCCCTGCGCGGTGGCTCGGAGCTCCTCGTGGTAGCGGCTTTCCGCAGGGAGGATGTGCTCGCTCATGAAGCGCTTCACGCGCTCCAGGTAGTCCTTGGCTCGCTCACTGGGCTCGAAGTCCATGGCCTCCATCCTGCGCATGGGGCCTTGATGCATCCAGTGAATGTTGGTCATGTGTCACCATGAACCCTGTGCAGGATTCGGCGCGGCTCGCCCGGCTGGACCTCAACCTCTTCCGGGTCTTCGACGTGGTGCTCCGGGAGCGGAACCTGACGCGCGCGGGGGAGGTCCTGTTCCTCAGTCAGTCGGCCGTGAGCCACGCGCTGGCCCGCCTGCGTGAGCAGCTGGGAGAGCCGCTGTTCGTCCGGGAGGGGAGGGGCGTGGCGCCCACGGCGTTCGCGGAGCGGCTGGCACCGGAGATTCGGGAGGCGCTGGCGCTGTTCGAGCAGGCGGTTCATCGCGGACGCGGCTTCGACCCTCGCCGGGACGTGGGCCAGTTCACGGTGGCGATGAGCGACGTGCTGGAGCCGTCGATTCTTCCACGGCTCGTGGCTCGGCTGCGGGCGCACGCGCCGGAGGTCCGCATCTCCAGCGTCCGGCTCGACCGGGCGCGGCTGGAGCGGGACCTCGCGTCGGGGCGGGTCGACCTCTCCATCGACGTGGAGCAGCAGACCGGCGCGGAGCTGAAGCGCACGGCCTTGCTGCAAGACACCTTCTGCGTGGTGAGCCGAAGCCGGCGCAGGCTGGACGTGGCGAAGTACATGGCGGCCCGGCACGTCACCGTGTCCTCGCGCCGCACCGGGCTGGCCGTGGAGGACCTGGTGCTCAGCCGCCTGGGCTACCAGCGGGACGTCATCGTCCGCTGCCAACACTACGAGGCCGCGTTCAAGCTCGTCGCGGACTCCGACCTGCTGCTGACGATGCCGAGGCGGCGCGCGGCGGAGCTGCACGCGCTGCTGGGCAACCACCTCCTGCCGATGCCGCTGTCACTGCCTCCGTTGGAGCTTCATGTCTACTGGCACCGGCAGACGGATGCGGACCCGCGCAGCCGCTGGTTGCGAGGCGAGCTGCTCACGCTGACGGGGTAGAGGCCAGGCCCGGATGGTGGCCAGGCGCCCGCTGCTCGGGAGCTCCCTCGGGATAGGGGCCAGGTTCGGAGGGCGGCCCGGAGTCTGGGAGGGCGCTGTTTGGAAATGTCGGGGGTTTTGCGCGGGCGGTCTCGACCGACCGGTAAATGTCCCGACATTTCCGAACAGCAAGGTGCAGGAGTCGCCCCGCAGGTCCCGGGCCCTGCCTGAGGCTCAGCCCTGGATATCGAAGCGAAGCGATGCCCGCGCTCCGGGCTGCACATGCGGCAGCCCTTCGCCCGTGGCCAGCGCACCCTTGGCTGCGGTCCACGGCTCCACGCAGACGAAGTCCTTCCCGCGCAGCGTCCACACGACGAGCACGCGGTACTCCGGGCTCCACGACAGGCGGATGGGCTCGGGCCCGGGGCCCCGCGCCAACGTCGTCCCCGGCTTCGAGTGGTCCTTCAAGTGAAGGTCCACTTCCTCCGCGGTGAGGTCCAGCTCGGTGACGGCCACGTCCTGGCCGCGCCAGTTGTCCCACGCGCGCGTGGCGTCCGTCTCCACGCCCGCCTGCGCCTTCGCCGCGTCGGGCACCCGGAAGTACGGATGGAAGCCCAGGTGCAGCGGCATGGGCCGCGTGTCCTGGTTCTCCACCTCGAACTCCAGCGTCAGCCGCTTACCCACCAGCGAGAAGCTCAGCCGCGCGTCGAACCGCCACGGGAAGTGGCGCAGCGTCTCCTCGCTGGAGGACAGCTCCACCACCAGGCGTGACGCGTCCGCCTGCCGCACCGTCCACGGCAGCCTCCGCGCGAAGCCGTGCTGCGGCAGCGTGTACCGCTGACGGTCCACGGAGTAGGTGTCCCCCGGCAGCGGCCCGGCGTTGGGGAACAGCACGGGGATGCCCCCGCGCACGTTCTTCGCCGGGTCCGCGACGGTGGCCTCGTCGAGGTACAGCAGTTCGTCACCGTCCACGGACATCCGGCTGACGAGGGCCCCGCGTGAAGGAATGACCTCCACGCGGCACCCGCCGTCCACCAGCGCGTACGTGTCCAGTCCTGCGATGCCGGGGGACGGACCGTTCATACGTGCCTCAGAGGGCGCCTTCGTTGGGGTCGTTGTCCATGAAGGGGTAGGGCACCTTCACGGCCGGGACGAAGGTCTCCTTGATGGTGCGGGGGCTGGTCCACCGCACCAGGTTGAGGGCCGAGCCCGCCTTGTCGTTGGTGCCGGACGCGCGGCCACCGCCGAAGGGCTGCTGACCCACGACGGCGCCGGTGGGCTTGTCGTTGATGTAGAAGTTGCCCGCCGCGTGGCGCAGCTCGCGCAGCGCCGTGTCGATGGCCTTCCTGTCCCTCGCGAACACCGCGCCGGTGAGGGCGTAGGCGGCGGCCTGGTCGACCTCGCGCAGCGTCTCCTCGTACTTCGCATCCGGGTAGACGTGCAGGCCCACCAGCGGCGCGAAGATCTCCTCGCGGAGGATGCGGTGGGAGGGGCTGTCGAGCTGCACCAGCGTGGGCTTCACGAACCAGCCCTGCTTCCGGTCCACCTCGCCGCCGGCCACGATGCTGGCCCCGCTGTCGCTCTTGGCCAGGTCGATGTACGAGGAGACCTTCTTGAAGGACTTCTCGTCGATGACGGCGCCCATGAAGTTGCGGAAGTCCGACACGTCCCCCATGCGGACCTCGCTGATGAGCGCCTGGAGGCGTGGCTTCAGCTTGGGCCACAGGGACTCGGGGATGAAGACGCGGCTGGCCGCGGAGCACTTCTGGCCCTGGTACTCGAAGCCGCCGCGGACGATGGCCACCGCGAGCGCCTCCAGGTCGTCCGCCGCGGACGGGTGGGCGACGATGAAGTCCTTGCCGCCCGTCTCGCCGACGATGCGGGGGTACTGCTTGTAGCGGGAGATGTTCTCCCCCACCGTGCGCCACATGGCGTTGAACGTCGGCGTGGAGCCGGTGAAGTGGATGCCGCCCAGGTGCGGGCTGGCCAGCACCGGGTTGCCCACCGTGGGGCCGTCACCCGGCAGCATGTTGATGACGCCGTCGGGCAGGCCCGCCTCGCGCAGCAGCTCCATGATGTACCAGGCGCTCAGGGCCGCGGTGGACGACGGCTTGAAGAGCACCACGTTGCCCATCAGCGCCGGCGCGGTGGCCAGGTTGAGGGCAATGGCCGTGAAGTTGAACGGCGCCACCGCGAAGACGAAGCCGTCCAGCGGGCGGTAGTCCGTCATGTTCCACGTCTGGTGCGCGGCCTCCGGCTGCCAGCCGAGGATCTGCTCGGCGAAAGCGACGTTGAAGCGAATGAAGTCAATGGCCTCGCACGAGGCGTCAATCTCCGCCTGGTGGACCGTCTTGCCCTGGCCCAGCATGGTGGCGGCGTTCATGATGGGGCGGTAGCGCGAGGCGAGCAGCTCCGCGGCGCGCAGGAAGATGGCGGCGCGCGACTGGAAGGGCATGCGCGCCCAGTCGTCCTTGACGGCCAGCGCGGCCTGGATGGCCTGCTCCGCGTGGCTGGCATCCGCCTCATGCAGCGTGGCCAGCACGTGCGAGTGGTTGTGTGGCATGCGCACCGTGTCCGTCTTGCCGGTGCGCAGGTGCTTGCCGCCGATGATGACGGGGATGTCGAGCTGCTCACCGGCCATGCGCTTCAGCTCGGCTTGCACCTCCCGGCGCTCGGCCGTGCCGGGCGCATAGGAGAGGACAGGCTCATTCTTCGGCGGCGGGACGCGGGTATGGGCGTTGATCACGCGGATTCACCTCGGGCGGAAACGAAGGGCGCGCAGCATAGCCAAGCAGCCCAGCGGGGGAAGCGTGGAAGGTGGCGCAACCTCCAGTGAACCCTTGGGGTTTCGGACAATTCCCCCTCAATCCGGGGCGTGTTGGCTCGCTGACGCGGTGCGCGGGTACGATGTGGCCCATGCGCGTCCCCACGAGCCCCGCCGAGTCGCCCTCCGCCCCTGCGCTCACCGCGCTGGAGGCTCGAATCCGGAAGGACCTGGAGCAGCTGGAGTACCCACGCAGGCCCTGGGTGCTGCCGCGCCGCGCTCGGGATGGCCAGGCCGTGCTGGACGTGCTCGTCATTGGTGGCGGGCAGAGCGGGCTCACCGCCGCCTTCGGGTTGATGCGTGAGCGCGTCACGAACCTGCTCGTGGTGGATGACTGCGAGCAGGGCCTCGCCGGGCCGTGGAAGACCTTCGCCCGCATGCACACGCTGCGGACGCCCAAGCACCTGACGGGCCCGGACCACAACCTGCCCAACCTCTGCTTCCAGGCCTGGTACGAGGCGCAGCACGGCGAAGGTTCGTGGGAGGCGGTGGTCCGAATCCCCAAGGAGCTGTGGGCGGACTACCTCGACTGGTACCGCCGCACGCTCGAAATCCCCGTGCGGTGTGGCGCGCGCGCGGGGGCCATCGCCTGGAGCGCGGAGGAGGACTGCTTCGCCGTCCCGCTCATCGACACGCGCCAGGGCACCACGGACGTGGTCCATGCGCGCAAGGTGGTGCTGGCCACGGGCATCGACGGCTCCGGGCGCTGGGAAGTGCCCGCCGTGGTGGCCGGGCTGCGGCGCGAGCTGTACGCCCACACGCGGGACGCCATCGACTTCGAGGCCCTGCGTGGCAAGCGCGTGGGGGTGCTCGGCGCCGGCGCGTCCGCGTTCGACAACGCCGCCGTGGCGCTGGAGCACGGCGCGGCCGAGGTCCACCTCTTCTACCGGCGCAAGACGTTGCCCAATGTGAATCCCTACCGCTGGGCGGAGTTCGTGGGCTTCCTCAAGCACCACGCGGACCTGCCGGACGCGGACCGCTGGCGCTTCATCCACCGCATCATCGAGATGGGGCAGCTTCCACCGTCGGACACCTTCAGCCGGGCGCGGGCCTTTCCCCAGTTCCAACTACACGGCGGCAGTCCCTGGCTCGGCGCGGAGGAGGTGGACGGGCAGGTGCGCGTCACCACGCCTCACGGGCAGTTCATGTTCGACAAGCTCATCATCGGCAGCGGCACGGTGACGGACCTGTCGCTGCGCCCGGAGCTGGCGGGCCTCCACGGCGACATCGCCCTGTGGAAGGACCGGTACACCCCGCCCGAGGGGCAGTCGCACGCGGACCTGCTGCGGCACCCGTACCTGGGCGCGCACTTCGAGCTTCAAGAGAAACACCCGGGGCAAGCGCCTTGGCTCCAGGGCATCTTCAACTTCACCTTTGGCTGCCTGCTCTCGCTGGGCTTCGGGGGCGCGAGCATCTCCGGCATGAAGTACGGCCTGCCCCGGCTCGTGTCCGGGGTGACGCGGCAGCTCTACGTGGATGACCGGGACGCGTTCTTCGAGTCCCTGGCGGGTTACGACGAGAAGGAATTCGAGCCATGAGTGGAGCGCAGTTCGTGGTGCGCGGCCGGCGCGTCGTCACAGGCGAAGGCGTGCGCGAGGCGGCGGTCGTGGTGCGTGGCGGCAAGGTGGCCGCGGTGGTGTCTCACGCGGAGCTCCCCGCCGGACTGCCGGTGGTGGACGTGGGCGACAAGGTGGTGATGCCCGGCGTGGTGGACAGCCACGCGCACATCAACGAGCCCGGCCGCACTGAATGGGAGGGCTTCGAGACGGCCACGCGCGCGGCGGCGGCGGGGGGCATCACCACGGTGGTGGACATGCCGCTCAACTCGCTGCCGCCCACCACCACGCTGGCGGCGCTGAAGCTGAAGGCCGAGGCGGCCCACGGGCGCTGCCAGGTGGACCACGCCTTCTGGGGCGGCGTCATCCCGGGGAACGCGGGCGAGCTGGAGGCGCTCATCGACGCGGGCATCTCCGGCTTCAAGTGCTTCCTGTGCCCCTCTGGCGTGGAGGAGTTTCCGCATGCGACGCGCGAGGTGCTCGACGTGGCCATGCCCATCCTCGCGCGCCGGGGCATCCCGCTCATCGTCCACGCGGAGCTGGAGTCCCCGGTGGAGGGCCTGACACCCGGTGGGGACGCCCGCACGTACCGCGGCTACCTGGAGTCCCGTCCGAAGCGCTGGGAGAACGAGGCCATTCAGATGATGGTGGACCTGGCGCGCGCGCACCGCTGCCGCGTGCACATCGTCCACCTGTCCTCCGCGGAGGCGCTGCCCGTGCTGCGCGAGGCCCGGCGCGAGGGCCTGGATGTGTCGGTGGAGACGTGTCCGCACTACCTGAGCTTCACGGCGGAGGAGATTGAGGACGGCGCCACCCACTTCAAGTGCGCGCCGCCCATCCGTGAAGCGGAGAACCGCGAGCGGCTGTGGGCCGGGCTGGCGCGGGGGGACATCGAGCTGGTGGTGTCGGACCACTCGCCCTGCACGCCCGCGCTGAAGCACCTGGAGCGCGGCGACTTCGGCGCGGCCTGGGGCGGCATCGCGTCGTTGCAGCTCAGCCTCCCCGCGGTGTGGACGGAGGCGAAGCGGCGCGGCCTGGGGCCGGAGTCACTGGTGCGCTGGATGTGCGAGGCCCCCGCGCGGCTGGTGGGCCTCGCGGGCGTGAAGGGGACGCTGGCGCCCGGCGCGGACGCGGACCTGGTGGTGTTCGACCCGGACGCTTCATTCGCCGTGGAGCCACAGCGCCTGCTACACCGTCATCCGATGACGCCGTACGCGGGCAGGACGTTGACGGGCGTGGTGGAGATGACGTTCCTGCGAGGGACGAAGGTTTTCGAGCGCGGCCAGCCGATGCCGCGCCCGTCGGGACTCTGGGTGCGCCGCCCCGTGGGGACGCGCGCCGCTGCTTGAAGCACTTGGGAGACATACACCATGCACGCACCCGAAGAGGGGAAGCTGCGGATCGCCTTCACCGAACTCATCGACCTGGCCGCGGAGAACGTGGGCGGACAGGCGCTGCTGGCCAGCGATGAGTTCTTCGCGGGGAAGGAGAACCTGCTGAAGCCCGGCCGGGGCATCTTCATCCCCGGCAAGTTCACGGAGAATGGCAAGTGGATGGACGGCTGGGAGTCGCGCCGCAAGCGCGTGCCGGGCCACGACTGGTGCATCCTCAAGCTCGGCCTGCCGGGCGTGGTGCGCGGCGTGGACATCGACACCAACCACTTCCTCGGCAACTTCCCCGAGTACGCCTCGGTGGACGCGCTGGAGGTGGAGGGCTCGCCCACGCCCGAGGCCCTGGCCGAGGCGACCTGGACGCCCATCCTCCCGCAGCTCAAGCTGCAGGGCGGCACGCGCAACCTGTTCCCCATCGCCAGCGACCAGCGCTGGACGCACCTGCGGCTCAACATCTTCCCGGATGGCGGCGTGGCCCGCTTCCGCGTCCATGGCGAGGTGCGTCCGGACCTCGCGCGCCTGTCCCACGCCGGCGGCGCGGTGGACCTGGCGGCGGCGGAGAATGGCGGCACGGTGGTGGCGTGCAACGACTCCTTCTTCGGCCCCAAGGACAACCTCATCCTCCCGGGGCGCGCCGCCAACATGGGCGAGGGCTGGGAGACGCGGCGCAAGCGTGTGCTGCCGGGCTTCGACTGGATTGTGGTGAAGCTCGCCGTCCCGGGCACCGTGGAGCGGGTGGAGGTGGACACGGCCTTCTTCAAGGGCAACTACCCGGACTCCTGTTCCATTGAAGGCTGCTACCTGCGCGAGCCGGTGGTGGACTTCGCCAACGCGCATGAGCTCGCGTGGACGGAGCTGCTGCCGCGCACGAAGCTCCAGGCGCACCACCGCCACTTCTACGAGGCCGAGCTGGCGGCGAAGGGGCCCTTCACCCATGTGCGTCTGAAAATCCATCCCGACGGCGGCGTCAGCCGGCTGCGAGTCCACGGGCGGCCGGCATGAGCAGCGGACTGACACGGCTCAACGCCATGTTGCCGTCGGAGGCGCGCGCGGAGCTGATGCGCTGCTGCGGGGCGTCCCGCTGGGCGGACGGCATGGTGCGTTCACGGCCCTTTCGCGACGAGGAGCATTTGTTCTCGGAGTCGGCGTGGCTCTGGAAGCAGACGGGGCCGGACGACTGGCGCGAGGCCATGACGCATCACCCGCGCATCGGTGACGTGTCCCAGCTGCGTGCGAAGTTCGCGTCCACCGCTTCATGGTCCTCGCAGGAGCAGGGCGGGGTGCAGGGCGCGGACGAGGCGGTGCTGCAAGGGCTGGCGGAAGGCAACGCCGCCTACGAGCAGCGCTTCGGTTTCATCTTCCTGGTGTGCGCCACGGGCAAGAGCGCGGCGGAGATGCTGGAGCTCTTGCGCGAGCGGCTGGACAACGCACCGGACGAGGAGCTGCGCATCGCGGCCGGTGAGCAGGCGAAAATCACCCGCATCCGACTGGAGAAGCTGCTGGCGCCATGAGCACCCTGTCCACTCACGTCCTCGACACGAACCGGGGCCGGCCGGCGGCCGGTGTTCCCATCACCCTGGAGCTGCAAGGCGACTCGGGCGAATGGAAGCAGCTGGCTCGCGGCGTCACCAATGACGACGGCCGCGTGCGCGACTTCCTGCCCCAGGGCGCCCGCGTGGAGCCGGGCGTCTACCGGATGTCCTTCGACACCGGGGCGTACTTCCGGGCGCTCGGCGTGCGCGGCTTCTATCCGTCCGTGACGGTGGTGTTCGAGCTCGCGGCGCCGGACGAGCACTACCACGTCCCATTGCTGCTGAGCCCCTTCGGCTACTCCACGTACCGGGGGAGCTGAGCCGCGGCGCGCGTGCCGCCGGGGCGGCACGTCAGGTGTGCCGCGTCGAGCGGCCCCGGCCTCGCCGCGAGGCGCATGGCTGCTTCTTCGGAGCGGCGCCGCCAGACGCCTCTTCGAGGAACTGTTGCAGGGCCGCCGCGTTGTTGTGCGCGGTGTCGTGGGCGCTATAGACGAGCGTCACCGTGCCATGGCGCGCGGCTTCGAGCAGGGGCTGCCACGCGGCGGGGTTCGCGGCGAGCTCGGCGGCGTACCTGCGGCGGAACTCGGACCAGCGGTCGGGGTCGTGTGCAAACCACTTCCGCAGCTCGGTGCTGGGGGCGGCGTCCTTCAGCCAGGCTTCGATGGGAAGCGCTGTCTTCCGCACGCCTCGCGGCCACAGCCGTTCCACCAGGAAGCGCCGCCCATCCGTGCGGCTTGCTGCTTCGTACGCCCGCTTGCATCGAATCGTCACCGGACCACCCCGCGTGTCACCCGTTCATTGGTGGCAACGCCCGGACGCCATGCGGACGTCCCGCGGTCCGGCGCGGCCGGCGCCCGTCTTCCCACTCGGGACGCGCCGTGCCGGGGCTGGGGTGCTTCGGGGTGCGCGGCCTCAGCTCTTCCACGCGGGCTGGATGGTGGGCGTGGCCGGGGTGACGGCCTCCGCGCGAGCCAGCAGCGCGTGAAGCTGGGCGATGAGCACGGGCGGTTTCACCGGCTTGACGAGGTACGCGTCCGGGACGGGCTGGTCCGCGGGCCCCTCCGTGCGAGGCGCATAGCCGCTGACGAAGATGACGGGGATGTGCTTGAGCGTGGGCTCGGCGCGGAAGTGGCCACACAGCGCATAGCCGTCCATTCCGTCCATGTTCACATCGGAGATGAGCACATCGGGCGGGTGCGACAGGGCCTGCTGAAGCCCCGACTCGCCGTCGGCCGCCGTGGTGCAGTCGAACTCGCCGGAGAGCAGGAGACGGAGCGTCTCCCGCATCGTCCATGAGTTCTCGACGATGAGGACCTTCGGCTTCACGACACCCCGACTCTCAGGGAGGCAGCCGCCCGGCGGTGCCCGGTGCACACGCGCTCCCCCGGCGAAAGCCCCAGCATCACCCCACGCGCCAGCCGGGGCAAGAGGGGGTGCCCAGCACCCCTGGGTTCCAGCCGTCTGCGTATGCACCCACGCGTCCAGGGCTTCGGGCAGGGCCGCCAGGCAGCCGTCCAGCGGCGCCCCGTGTTGTCAGGTGCTCGTCGCCAGGGCCTCACGCGCGGTGCGCCACTCAACGCCGACACGGCACCGATGAGGTGTGCCTGTCGCAAGGAAACGTGA
The DNA here is from genome assembly GCF_013372605.1 of Myxococcus sp. AM009. Lineage (NCBI taxonomy): Bacteria > Pseudomonadati > Myxococcota > Myxococcia > Myxococcales > Myxococcaceae > Myxococcus > Myxococcus sp. AM009. Next base: position 35,281 of record NZ_JABXEP010000044.1, on the reverse strand, counting down.
TATCCCATGAACTTCTGCATTTCGCTGACCCCGCCGGTTCCCCTTCGTGAGCGACGAGGAGAAGACAGCAGTCCTGGACGAGCGCAGCCGTCCTCCAAGTTCGTGGGGGGACCGCATCCGCACGCCCATCACCCTGCCGGGAGCGCGCGCCGGGGAGCGCCGCTCGTTGGCCGTGGGCATGGTGGTGACGGGGCGCTACCGGGTCGAAGGGCTGCTGGGCGAGGGCGGCATGGGCCGCATCTGGCTGGCCACGGACCTGCACGAGCACCGCCGGGTGGCGCTCAAGGAGATGCAGGTTCCGGCGGGCCTGACGGCGGGCAAGACGGAGGAGCTGGTGCTGATGTTCCGGCACGAGTTCTTCGCCATGAAGAAGCTCCAGCACCCCGGCACGCTCAAGGTCTTCGACTGGGGCATGACGGAGGCCGGCAACCGCTTCATCACCATGGAGGTGGTGGACGGGCAGGACCTGAGCTCGCTGGGGCGTGAGTCGCCGCTGGACACGCGCACGCTGTACCGCGTGCTCATCCAGATGTCCCAGGTCCTGGCCTTCCTGCACGCGCGGCTGTACGTGCACTGCGACATCAAGGCCAGCAACATCCGCATCACCAGCGCGGGCGCGGTGAAGCTGATGGACTTCGGCGTCATGCACCAGCTGGGCACGCCCAGCCCCGGCCGGCTCAAGGGCACGCTGGAGTACCTGGCGCCGGAGTGGCAGCGCGGCGCGAGCATCGACGGGCGCGCGGACCTCTATTCGCTGGGCGTCATGGCCTACTACCTGGCCACGCGCCGGCTGCCCTTCAAGCGCAACACCCCGGCGGCGCTCCTGGCGGACCACCTGACGCGGCCGCCGCCGAAGCCGTCCACGATTTGTCCGGTGGATCCACAGCTGGAGGAAATCATCCTCCTGCTGCTGGCGAAGGACCCGCGCGAGCGCTTCCAGGACGCCAGCGAGCTGATGGAGGCGCTCTGCCACGCCATTGGCGAGCCGATGCCGGAGGAGCCGCTGTCGGCGCGCGCCAGCTACCTGCACGTGCCGGAGGTGGTGGGCCGCGCCGCGGAGCTGGAGGCGCTGATGAACGGCCTGGCCGAGGCGGACTGGGGCCAGTCCCGCGCGGTGCTCATCGGCGCGCCCGCGGGCGTGGGCAAGACGCGGCTGCTCCAGGAGTTCGAGCTCCAGGCGAAGCTGGCGGAGCTGCCCTTCGGCCGGGGCCAGTGCCGCGCGGAGGGGCAGGCGCCGCTGACGCCCATCGTCCAGGCGGTGCGCTGCCTGGTGCCGCTCACGCCCTCGGAGATGATGGACCGCCTGGGGCCGAAGCTGCACCAGCTGCTCCCGGGGCTGACGCCGGACGCGGGCGAAGCGCACCCGGTGGCGGGCGAGGAGAAGCTGGCCTTCTTCGGCGCGCTGGCGGAGTGGGTGCAGGCGCTGGGCCGGCGGATGACGCTGGTGCTGTGCTTCGAAGACCTGCAGTGGGCTGACAGCGCCACGCTGGAGGTGCTCAACGTCCTCATCCGCGCGCTGTACGGCACGCGCGGCATGGTGGTGGGCACGTTCCGCTCCGGCGAGCTGAGCCGCCTGAGCCTGGCCTTCCAGACGGTGGACGAGAAAATCACCACCCGCATGGACCTGGAGCCGCTGGCCGCCGAGCACGTGCGCACGCTGGTGGAGCTGGCGCTACCGGGGCTGGCCGTGCCCGAGGCCTTCGTCACGCGGCTGCATGAGACGACGGGCGGCAACGCCTTCTTCGCCACCGAGTGCCTGCGCGCGCTGGTGGAGGAGGGCGCGCTGACGCGGGTGGGCGGCCGGTGGAACGCCGTCGAGGGACTGGACACGCGGCCGCTGCCCGCCAGCATCCACGACGCGGTGCTCGCGCGCCTGGGCAGCGCTCCCGCGGAGCAGGTGTCGCTGCTGCGCCAGCTGGCGCCCGCGGGCCGCAGCCTGGAGCTGCCCATGCTCCGCGCGCTGGCGGAGCTGCCCGAGTCCGAGCTGTTCGCGGTGCTGGACGGCATCGTGGAGCGGCAGTTCCTCCAGGAGGCGGAGGGCCGCTACGTCTTCACGCACGACACCGTCCACCAGGCCGTCTACGACAGCACGCCCGAGGAGGCGCGGCGCGTGGCGCACGGCCGCGTGGCGGTGGCGCTGCAGACGCTGCACTCGTCGCGGCCGGAGCTGTCGCGCACGGTGGGGTGGCACTACCTGCGCTCGTCGGAGCCGGAGCTGGCCATTGGCCCGCTGCTGGACGCGGGCCGCGCCGCCATCGAGGCGCAGGCGCTGCTGGAGGCGACGCTGCTGCTGAAGGAAGCGGCGATGCTGCTGGAGGCCGCGCCGGACTTCCCGGGCCGAGACAGGCTGCTGCTGCGCATCTGGGTGACGATGGTGGAGGTGGGCTATTCGAGCGACCCGCCCACCTCGCTCGCCTTCGCGAGGAAGCTGAGTGCGCACTGGGCGTCCACGGTGGACCTGGAGGACGGGCGGACGCAGGCGGTGGCCGCGCTGGAGGCCGCGTGCGCCGCGCCGGAAGCGGAGCGCCCCGCGCGCCTGAAGGCGCTGTTCCGCGAGCGCGAGGCGGATGCGTTCGCCAGCACCGCGGACGTCTTCTGGAAGCAGGCCGAGCTGCGCATCCTCCAGGCCATGGCGCTGGCCAGCGTGGGGCGCACGGAGGAGCTGACGGCGCTGCTGGAGCGCGTGCGGGCCGAGCAACCCGAGGTGTCGCCCTATCGCGCCGCGGCGCAGCTGGCGCCCGCGCAGTTGTGTGCCTACACCGGCCGCTTCGCTGGCGTGCTGGAGACGCAGTACGAGCACCTGAAGCGGCTGCGCGGGCTGTGCGAGGTGACGGGCCGGCTGCCCAAGCGCCTGGCGTGGGCGCTGGGCATGGGCGGCTTCACGATGAACCTGAACCTGGCGCTGCGCGGCGAGCCGCTGGACGCGCAGGCGCTCCGCGACGGGTACGCCGTGGCGGAGGCCCATGGGTTCACGGACGTGCGCGGCTTCCATCTGTTCTCGGTGGTGACGCGCGCGGCCTTCACGGGCGACGGCGCGGCGTTCGTCCCGGCCTTCACGGAGAAGACGGAGCTGGTGCGGCGGCTGGGCAACCCTCGGTTGATGGAGCGCAACCTGGCCCTCTTCACGCCGCCGTACTACCTGGAGCGCGGCGAGCACGAGCACGTGGCCGCGGTGGTGTCCCGCGCCGAGGCGCTGGCGCGGGTGTTGCCGGAGGACCGGTGGCTCCAGTGTCACCTGCGGGTGTACCAGGCCTGCCGCGACGTGCTCTTCGAGGATGCGGGGGCGGCGCGCCGCTCCCTGCCCGTGGCCCTGGCCGCCGCGCGCGAGGGCGGCGTCCGCATGGAGACGCTGCTGCGCGTCTACCAGTCCCGCTTCGAGCGGGAGCAGGGCAACCTGGTGACGGCGGAGGACGCGGCGGAGGCGGCGCTGGCGCGGGCCACGGACCCGGTGCTGGCCAACCCGTGGGACGAAATCCTCTCCCGCCGGGCGCTGGCGGCGCTGCTGCCCGGTGAGGAGGGCCTGGTGCACCTGCGCAGGGCGCTCGCGCTGGCGGAGCTGACGGGCAACGTGCTCCAGGTGGGGCTGGTGCGCCTGTCGCTCGCGGAGCGCGCGCGGGACGCGGAGGCCTCGGTGGTGGCGTTGGAGGCGGCCGAGGCGGCCTTCACGGATGCCCGGGCCTCCAGCCTGCTGGCCCTGGCCAGCTCCCTGCGGGGCGCGCTCCAGCGCCGGGCCGGGGCGCTGCGTCAGAGCGCCTGATGTGACGCTCGAAGGTCGACGGGACTGTGTCCTCCCAGCCCGGACGTGGGGCGTTAGACTCGGGCCATGGCCCATACCCCACTGCGCTTCCTGCTGGATTTCATCTCGCCGTATGCCTACCTGGCCTGGACGCGTCTGCCGGCGCTCGCCGCGCGCCATGGCCGCGCCGTGGAGCCGGTGCCCGTGCTGCTGGCGGGGGTGCTCAACGCGACGGGAAACCTCGGCCCCGCGGAGGTCGCGGCCAAGCGCGGCTACGTCTTCAAGCAGACCTTCCGCATCGCCCATGACTTCGGCGTGCCCTTCGCGCCGCCGCCGACGCATCCCTTCAATCCGCTGCTCGCGCTGCGCGTGACGGCCGCCGTGGAGGACGTGGAGGCTCGGAGCCGGCTGGTGAGCGCGCTGTACGCCTCCGCCTGGGGCGGCGGGAAGGGCGCGGAGTCGCCCGAGGCCGTGGGCGCGGCGATTCAGGCCGCGGGGCTGGACGCCCAGGCGCTGCTCGCGGCGGCCCAGACGCAGGAGGTGAAGGACCGGGTCCGCCGCAACACCGAGGCGGCGGTGGCCGCCGGGGCCTTTGGCGTGCCCACCTTCCTGGCGGACGACGAGCTGTTCTTCGGCGTGGACTCGCTGGGCCACCTGGAGCGGTTCCTGCGCGGCGAGGACCCGCTCACCCCGGCGGACGTCGAGCGCTGGCGCACGCTGCCGGCCAGCGCGTCCCGGCGCTGAACCCAGCGCACGCGGGCGCCGCTTTCCGCTAGGGTCCCGGAGCCATGGTCTCCGGTCGGCCCGCCTTGTTGACCTCCCTCATCCGGCTCCTCGCGCCCGTGGCGCGGGGGGCGATGCACCTGGAGGTCCTCCCCTCATGAACGTCCTCGCCGAGTTGGGCATCGTCGTCGCCGGCCTGGTGCTGGCGCTCGTGCTGCTGTCCATGAACCTGTGGCGCGGCATCCTCTTCCTCTTCCCGTCCAGCGTGCGGGTGGAGCCCGAGGCCCCCGCGGACCAGATGGAGCTGCCCCTGGAGCTGTCGGGGCGCGCCAACCAGCTCCAGGCGCTGGGGTTCACGCCGCTGGGCAGCCACGAGGAGAAGCCGCGCCTCCAGCGCGCCACGCGCTCCTACGACTGGGCCCACCCGGGTGAGCGCGTCTTCGCCACGCTCCACGCGGGGCAGGGCGGCGTGCCCCGGCTGTACCTCCTCACCCCCCTGGCCTCCGGGGGCTTCGTCATCACCGCGGACTACCGGCGCCCGGCGCTGGAGGTCCCCGGCGTCTACCTGACGGGTTCACTGGAGGACGCGCCTCCCGACCGCCTGCTGCGCGCGCACCTGCGCCGCCTGGACGGGCTGCAGCCCGCCGGGGACTTCACCTGGGAAGGCAGGGTGGCCGCCGGGCGTTCCTGGTACCAGGGGCTCGGTCGCAAGGAAATCCGGAAACAGAACCTTCAAGGTTTGTTGTGGACCGTCATCGCGCTTGCCATCGTCGCCAGCGCTTTTTTCGGGCAGCGCGCGCCCTAGGGCCGCCCGTCCCACACGTCACGACGTCACGGCGCGCGTGCACCGCGCGCCCCATGAGAGTAGGTAGACGACCACCATGAAGAGCGTGTCCAAGAACGAGGAAATCTACTTCCTGTCCGGCAAGCGCACCCCGTTCGGTACCTACGGGGGAGGCCTAAAGGACCTCAGCGCCACCGACCTCGCCGTGGAGTCGGCGAAGGCCGCGCTGGCCCAGGCGAAGGTGTCTCCGGAAGACGTCCAGCACGTCGTCTACGGCAACGTGGTGCAGACCAGCGCGGACGCCATCTACCTGCCGCGCCACGTGGGCCTGCGCACCGGCGTGCCCGTCCCCGTGCCCGCGCTGGGCGTCAACCGGCTGTGCGGCTCCGGCTTCCAGGCCTTCGTCACGGCGGCGGAGCTGATGCTCACCGAGCAGGCCTCCGTCGTGCTGGCCGGTGGCACCGAGTCCATGAGCCAGGCGCCCCACGTCATCCGCGGCGCCCGCTGGGGCCTGCCGCTGGGCAAGGGCAGCCTGGAGGACATGCTGTGGACGGCCCTCACCGACAGCTACACCGGCCAGGCCATGGCGCTCACCGCCGAGCAGCTCGCGGTGGACTACTCGCTCACGCAGGAGCAGGTGGACGAGTACGCCGTCCTCACCCAGAAGCGCTTCGCCGCCGCGCAGGAGGCGGGCCGCTTCCAGGATGAAATCGCCCCCGTCACGCTGAAGACGAAGAAGGGCGAGACGGTGGTGTCCCGGGACGAGCACAACCGCCCGGAGACGACGGTGGAGAGCCTGCGCAAGCTGCCCAAGGTCTTCAAGAAGGACGGCGTGGTGCACGCGGGCGCGGCCAGCGGCATCTGCGACGGCGCGGGCTCCATGGTGATGGCCACCGGCAGCTTCGTGAAGCAGCACGGCCTGCAGCCCATTGGCCGGCTCGTCAACTGGGGCGTCTCCGGGTGCGATCCGAAAATCATGGGCATCGGCCCGGCGCCGGCCATCCGCCAGTTGCTGGAGCGCGCCCAGTGTCAGCTGTCGGACATTGACCTCTTCGAGGTCAACGAGGCCTTCGCGCCGCAGTACCTGGCGGTGGAGAAGGAGCTGGGCCTGCCTCGCGAGCGCACCAACGTCAACGGCGGCGCCATCGCCGTGGGCCACCCCCTGGGCGCGTCGGGCGCGCGCATCACCACCACGCTGGTGTACGAGCTGAAGCGCCGCGGTGCCCGCTATGGTATCGGGTCCGCTTGCATCGGTGGCGGCCAGGGCATCGCGGTGCTCGTCGAGGCGCTCTGATGGCACAGGACCTTCAACCAGGACGCGAGATGAGCAACGAGGTGGACGCGAAGACGGCGCGTGAGCGGGCCAAGGCCATCGCGGAGCAGCGCCGCGCCGAGCGTCGCAACCGCAAGCGCAAGTGCGTGGTGTGTGGCGTGGAGGAGAGCGACAAGACGCCCCTGACGGCACACCCCGAGGGCATTGGCCCGGCCTGCAAGGACGAGGTCACCTGCCTGTCGCGCAAGGCCGCCAGCAGCCGGTGAAGCTCCGTCCCCCGGGCCCGCGCGCTCCGTGCGAGGCCCGGGCGCAACCCCCCAGGTGGGACGCCCGAGAGGCGCCAGGGCCGGATTGTCGGGCCCGATTCTTGATGGCGGAATCGTCTCGGGGTAAACGTCCAGAATCTCTGGTTTATGACGAGGGTCGGAATGGGCGTTATCAGCTTCACGGGCGTCAAGGTGTTCTCCACCACGCTCGCGCGTGACCGCGAGAACATGGGTGAGAACATCACCAAGTGGCTCAAGGAGAACTCCAACCTCGAGGTGGTCGACAGAGTGGTGACGCAGTCCTCCGACAAGGAGTTCCACTGCTTGACCATCACGCTCTTCTACAAGCCAAAGGCCTGATCGGCCGCGCGGCAGTTGACGAAGCGTGGGTGTTCGAGGGCGCTCTCCCCGGTGTCGGGGATGGGCGCCCTTCGTCATTTGGGGTTGCGAAGCGAGCGATGTTCCACCACCTTTGGACGGCTCTGCGCAACGAGAGGATGGTGTACTGAATGCGACCGATGAGGGGCTTCGGAGGCGGGGGCGGCGGCATGGGACTGCCCGGCCTGGAGACCACTGCGTCCAAGTTGGCGGTGGCGCTGGTGGCGGGCTCCGTGATGTTCCACCTCACGAAGTCGCAGGCGGGTGGCTTGCTGCTGCTGTTCCCGGACCTGGTGTTCGGGAGGCTCTACCTCTGGCAGCCGCTGACGTACGCCTTCATCGAGTCCAGCCCCATCGGCATCATCTTCGGCGCCATCATCACCTGGTCCATTGGCGGCTACCTGGAGTCCATCTGGGGCGGCAGGCGCCTGTTGATGGTGGCGCTGGGCATCGCGGTGAGCGCGGGCCTCATCACCTCGCTGCTGGCCATGCTGGTGCCCGGCGCGACGGTACAGGCGTACGCGGGCGGCAACGTCATGACGTCGGTGCTGTGGGTGTCCTACGGGCTCACCATTGGCCGGGGGCAGACGAACTTCTGGGGCCTGCCGCTGTCGGGCAACGCCCTGGCGGGCGTCGGCGCGGGCTTCGTCGTGCTGTCGGCCATCACCAGCGGCTGGCAGACGCAGGTGCCGGACCTGCTGGGCCTGTGCATGGCGTTCGCCTACGTGCGGGGCGCCAACCCGCGCAAGCTGTGGCTGCACCTGCAGCACTGGCGGCTGCAGCGTCAGTTGAAGGGCCGCTCCAAGCACCTGCAGGTGGTGCGGAAGGACCGGCCGGACCGGGACCAGTACCTCAACTGACGCCGGGCCCTTCGGCGGCTCAGTGGGCCGCCTCCGGGTGGCCGTACTGCTTGAGCTTGCGGTAGAGCGTCGCCACGCCGATGTCGAGCTGCTCGGCGGTGCGCGCGCGGTTGCCGCCGTTCTGCGCCAGCACCGCCAGGATGTAGTGCTTCTCCATGTCCTCCAGCCGCTGTGGATTGCCGGTGGGCACCAGGCTGGGGGGCGCGGCGCGGACCTCCTCCGGCAAATCGTCCCGCTCCACCCGGGGGCCCTCGCACAGCGCCACCGCGCGCTCCATGGCGTTGCCCAGCTCGCGCACGTTGCCGGGCCACGCGTAGCGCAGCAGCTGGTCCGCCGCGTCCGGGGACAGGCCCGACACCCTGCGACCCAGCCGCTCCGCGGCCTCGGCGAGCAGCAGCCGCGCCAGGGGGAGCACGTCGTCGCGGCGCTCACGCAGCGGCGGAATCTTCAGCTCGATGACGCGCAGCCGGTAGTAGAGGTCCTGGCGGAAGCGCCCCTGGCGGACCTCCTCCGCGAGCTCGCGGTTGGTGGCGGCCACCAGCCGCACGTCCACCTTGCGGCTGGCATTCTCGCCCACGCGGCGCACCTCGCGCTCCTGCAGCACGCGCAGCAGCTTGGCCTGCATGGACGGGGGCACCTCGCCCACTTCATCCAGGAAGAGGGTGCCGCCATGGGCCGCTTCGAAGAGGCCGGCCCTGTCGTGGGTGGCGCCGGTGAAGGCGCCTCTCACGTGGCCGAACAGCTCGCTCTCCAGCAGGCTCTCCGTGACGGCGGCGCAGTTGACGGCGACGAAGGCCTTGTGCGCGCGGCCGGACTCGTCATGGATGAGGCGGGCGATGCGCTCCTTGCCCACGCCGCTCTCCCCCGTGACGAGCACCGTGGAGTCCACCTTCGCCCCCCTGCGCGCCAGGTTGATGATGCGCTGCATCGCCTCCGAGCGCGCCACCATGCCCGCCGGGTCCTCCGTCACGCCCGCGCGCGCCAGCGACTGCCGCTTCGCGCGCAGCTTGCGCTCCGCCTGCCGCAGCGCCTCCGTCACCTGCGCCAGCATGCCCTCCATGCACTGCGTCTCATAGAGGCGCAGCACCTCCGTGCACTCGGTGCTCCACTCCTCGGCGGGCCGGCCCACGTAGTGGCAGGCCGCGTCGCCCTTGCCCACGCAGCGCAGCTCCGTGCCGTAGATGGGCTTGCCGTTGACGTAGCTCATGTAGCCGGACGCGAAGCCGGTGAGGCTCCAACACACCGGCTGGTCGGACTGGCCCAGGTGCAGCAGGTGCTGCTCGGCTTCATAGGAGTCGCGCCACTGCGCTTCGGCGAAGGGCTCCGGGCCCTCGTCCGCGCGGCGCTGGACGGGCTCCACCCGGACCTGCCCCTGGAGGGTGTGCAGCCGCCCTCCGGCACGGCGCCACAGGGATTCGTCCTTCCAGGGCACCGCGCCCTTCATCGCCTCGGCCGTGCGCCAGCCGTGCGCGTAGCCCAGACGCGTGAAGGTGCCGCGCGCCGCCGTCATCCCCATCAACCCGATGAGCTCCTTGCGGAGCAGCCCCAGCGCCACCGGGTCCATCAGCAGCACGCGCTGGTCCCCGAAGTGGATGAGCCCGCCCCCCGGCTCGAAGGACAGCAGCTCACTCAAGTCCAGCTCGAAACGGCCATCCACGCTGTACGACTCCTTCCAGAATGAGTTGAGTCTCTATCGTTTTGAGAGTCTCGCTGCACGGAGGGTTTTAGGAATGGAGCAAATCCAATAGGTTGGAGTTTTCGGTGTCGTGGTCTTCCGGTTGCATTAGAAGGCGGCCGTCATGGGCGACGAACTCGACAGACGCGTGGTGCTTCAAGGCGCGGCGGCGGCCGGGGTGGCGGGCGTGCTGGGGACGGGTGGCCCTGGCGGCGGCCAGGCGGTGGCCCCCGCGGCGTTCATCTCCCACGGCTCACCGATGGTGGCCCTGGACGCGGATGCCTATCCGCAAGCGCTGCGGCGCTTCGGCGGCGAGGCCCAGGCGCGGGCCCTGGTGGTGGTGTCCGCCCATTGGGAGACGCCCGGCGAGGTTCGCGTCACCGCCAGTGCGCAGCCGCCCCTCATCCATGACTTCCATGGCTTCCCCGATGCGCTCTACCGCCTGCGCTACGGCGCGCCAGGTGCGCCGTCGCTGGCCGAGGACGTGGTCTCCCGGCTGAAGGCGGGCGGGTTGCCTACCGTGGCCGACGCGGAGCGCGGCTGGGACCACGGCGCATGGGTGCCGCTGCTGCATGCCTTCCCGGAGGCGAAGCTCCCCGTCGTCCAGGTCTCCATGCCGCTGGGCGCGAGCCCCGCGGACATCGCGCGGATGGGCGAGCTGCTCCGGCCGCTGCGCGCGCAGGGCGTGCTGTTGATGGGCAGTGGCGGCATCGTCCACAACCTGCGCCGGCTGAATTTCCAGGAGAAGGCGGCGTCCGTCGAGCCGTGGGCCGCGGCCTTCGATGCGTGGATTGCGCGGAAGCTGGAGGCGCGAGACTTCACCGGCCTTCAAGCATGGTTGGAGGCACCGAACGCGCGGCTCGCGCATCCAAGGGCCGAACATTTGATGCCGCTCTATTTCGTCCTCGGAGCTGCCCTCCCCGAGGACCGTCTCACCCCCGTATTCGAGGGCTTCCATCACGGAACCTTGTCCATGCGCAGCTTCGCGCTGCGCGCCTGACTTCGCTGTATCTCCCAGGAGCACACCCCCGATGAAGACGTCCATGAAGAGCGCCGTTGCCCTGTTTTTCGCCCTCCCGTCCCTCGCGCTGGCCTCCAACTGGAAGGTGGATGACTCGCACTCCAGCGCCGGCTTTTCCGTCCGTCACATGATGGTGTCGAACGTCACCGGCTCGTTCAACGTGAAGAGCGGCACGGTGAACCTGGATGACAAGGACATCACCAAGTCCAAGGTCGAGGCCGTGCTGGACGCGGCCACCGTCAACACCGGCAACGCCAAGCGCGATGCGCACCTGAAGGCCCCTGACTTCTTCGACACGGCCAAGTTCCCGGAGATCACCTTCAAGTCCACCAAGGTCCAGAAGGCGGGCCAGGGCAAGCTGAAGGTCACCGGCGACCTGACCATGCACGGCGTCACCAAGCCCGTCGTCCTGGACGTCACGGGCCCGTCGAAGGAGTCCAAGGACCCCTGGGGCAACACCCGCACGGGCGTGACGGCGACCACCAAGCTGAACCGCAAGGACTTCGGCCTGGCCTACAACCAGGCGCTGGAGACGGGCGGCGTCGCGGTGGGCGAGGAAGTCACCGTGAACCTGGACCTGTCGCTGGTGAAGCAGGCGGACGCCGGCGCCCCGGCCGCGACGGACAAGAAGTAGTCCTTCGTTTCTCCTGAAATGACGGAGGGGCCTCCCACGGTGGTGGGGGCCCCTCTTTCATTTGCGGGGCACGGTGGCCCCGCCCGTCGTCCGCTCAGCCCTCGGCCACCGCCTGCACGCTGGAGCGGTAGATGAAGATGCGCGCGGTGTTGGTGCGCTGGTCGGCGGGGATGACGAAGAAGCCCGGCGTGCTGCCCTGGAAGTCCTGGGAGAAGCCCGCGACCTGACGTCCGTCATTGAAGGTGACCCGAATCTTCTGTCCCTCCACCTGCGGCTGACGCGCACCGGCGGCGAGCATGAAGAAGATGGCCTTCACGCGCTTGCCCTGAATCTGCTCGGCGGCGAAGCCGCTCTGCTGCTCCAGGGAGATGACCTCGTCGAGCAGGTCCGCGTCGCGGATGGTGCCGCGCTTCACCTGGCCTTCGACGGTGTGGATGATGACGCGGTGCTCGCCTTCGACGAAGGAGGTGAGGGCCGTGCCTCCGACGATGGCGGTGTCGTCGAAGAGCGGCTCACGCTCCACGGCGATGCGGTTGGCGGGCGCGGCCGGCATGACGGCGGCGGCGTGCTGCGGCTGCGCGGCGGTGGCCAGGGAGGCCGCCTGGGCGAAGTGCGCGGGCGGCGGCGCGACGACAGGGATGGAGGCCATGGGCGCGGGCGGCGGCACCACGGCTTCTTCCTCGACGTCGATTTCGGAGACCTCCTGCTCGAGCTCCATCGAGACTTCTTCTTCCTCGATGGGCGTGGCCTCGGTGAAGTCCTGCGCCTGCGCGCCGAAGGGGCTGTCCGTGCTGGCGGCGGCCCACTGCGACGTCACGGGGGCGCTGTCCTGCATGGGCTCGGCCTCCCACGCGGAAGCCTCTTCGATGGGCTCGGCGTCATTCCACTCCGCCGAGGCGGGCGTGGCCGTGTCCGCGAGGGAGACCTCTTCGACGGGCGCTTCGTTCCAGTTCGCCGTCTGCTCCGGGGACCACTCGGTGGTGGCGGAGGCTTCCCAGGCCGCGCCGGTGTCGTGGCTGGTCGTGAACCCCTCCGCGCTCGCCGTGTCCGGCGAGGGGGAAGCCCACTCGCTGGCAGGCGCGTCACCAGTGGGCGCGTTCCACTCCGAGGCCGCGGGGACGGTGTCGGCGGACGTGTCCCATTGCGAGGCGGCAGGTGCGCTCGTTGAGGCCCATTCGGCGGCCGGAGCGGCTTCCTCGATGGGTTCCGCCCACTCGGCCTGAACCTCCTCGGTAGCAGGCGTGGACCACTCGGCGTGGGGGGCTTCCGTGGGTGTTGCCCACTCCTGCTGAGCGTCCTCCGCCGGAGCGGCGGCCCACTCGGCTTGGACCTCCTCTGCCTCGGGAGTCGCCCACTCGGCCTGCGCGCCTTCCGTGGGAGCGGCCCAGGCGTTCTGGGCGGCTTCGGGCGTAGGCGTGGCCCACTCCGGCTGGGCGGCGGTTTCGGTGGCGGGCGTAGCCCACTCGGCCTGGACTTCCTCGGTGGCGGGCGAGGCCCATTCCGATGCCGGTGCGGCGACATCGGTGGCGGGCGTAGCCCACTCGGCCTGGACTTCTTCGGTGGCGGGCGAGGCCCATTCCGACGCTGGTGCGGCGACATCGGTGGCGGGCGTAGCCCACTCGGCCTGGACTTCCTCGGTGGCGGGCGAGGCCCATTCCGACGCCGGTGCGGCGACATCGGTGGCGGGCGTAGCCCACTCGGCCTGGACTTCCTCGGTGGCGGGCGAGGCCCATTCCGACGCTGGTGCGGCGACATCGGTGGCGGGCGTAGCCCACTCGGCCTGGACTTCCTCGGTGGCGGGCGAGGCCCATTCCGATGCCGGTGCGGCGACATCGGTGGCGGGCGTAGCCCACTCGGCCTGGACTTCTTCGGTGGCGGGCGAGGCCCATTCCGATGCCGGTGCGGCCCCTTCCTCGGGAGTCGCCCACTCCGCCTGGGCTTCGGCCGTCGCGGGCGAAGCCCACTCCGACGATGCGGCGGCTTCGGCATCAGGTGTGGCCCACTCGGCCTGGGCTTCCTCGGTGGCGGGCGAAGCCCACTCCGACGCCGATGCAGCGCCTTCCGCGGGAGTCGCCCACTCGGCCTGGGCTTCGGCCGTCGCGGGCGAGGCCCAGTCCGACGATGCGGCGGTCTCGGCTGCAGGAGTCGCCCACTCGCCTTGGACCTCTTCAGCCTCGGTCGAAGCCCACTCAGGCTGCGCGGCTTCCGCGGGAGCTGGGGCCCAGTCGGTCTGCGCCACATCGGTCGCGGGCGCAGCCCATTCAGCCTGGGCTCCATCGGTCGCAGGCGAAGCCCACTCGGGCTGCGCACCTTCACCGGGAGCGGCTTCGGTCGCAGGCGTAGCCCACTCAGGCTGCCCGGCGTTTTCCGTAGCGGGAGCGCCCCAGTCGGTCTGCGCGGCTTCCGCCGCAGGCGTCGTGGCCCACTCGGGCTGTGTTGCGGCTTCGATCGCTGGCTCAGTCCATTCGGTCTGGATTCCCTCGGCGGCGACCTCTTCGACAGGCGTGGCCCACTCGGGCTGCGCGGCCTCGGCGCCCGGCGGCGTCCAACCTGCCTGGGCATCCGTGCTGGCGTCACCGGTTTCTAGCGCAGCCCATCCAGCCTGGACCTCGGTCGCCGCGGGTTCAGCCGTCAGGACGCCTCCTGCCTGCTGGGCGGGATTGGCCCACTCGGCGTGCGCTTCCACCGGCGCTGCGTCGGACGTAGGAACTGCCCCATCGGCCTGAACCTCAGCGGGCGCGGCCTCAGACGCCTCGGCCCACTCGGCCTGGACTTCCACGGGCGCTGCTTCAGTCGACGCCGTGTTCCAGCCCTCGCTCGGAGACGCTTCAGCCGTGGCCCAATGGGTCTGGCCTTCCTCGGCGGTCGGCTCAGCCCACTCCGCTTGGAGTTCGACGGGCTCGGCTTCGGCGGAGGACGGAGCCCAGTCGGCCTGGCCTGCCTCAGGGGCGGTGCCTGCGTCGGAAGCCGCCCACTCCGTGTCGCTCGTGGCAGGTGCCGTTTCCGCGGAGGCCGTCCCCTCGGAAGCGGTGACAGGCGCGCTCTGCCCATCGACAGGCTCCGCCCACTCCGCCTGGAGTTCGACGGTTTCCGAAACAGGATCCTCCCAGCCTGCATACGCATCGCTGGAAGCGGCCTGCTCACCAGAAGGGGCCCATTCCGTCTGTGCCGCCTCCTCAGCGTGCGGCTCGGAAGTGGAGGCCCATTCAGGCTGCAGCTCGATGGTACCCGCGTCACCCTCCGCCACCGTCACACCGCGCTCATCAGTCGGCGCGAAGTGGCCGTGGGCCAGGAACTCGTTCGCCGCCGCGAGAGGCACGGCCTCTTCGGGGTTCCCGCTCAGGTCGAACATCTCCTCGGCGGAAGGCGTGCGCGCGGACGCATGCGGCGGCGCTCCCTCCACCTCGATCGTCTCCGCGTGGAGGTCCGGGCCCACCTGGACCGGCCGAATCTCGAGCGATGGGACATCCGCCGCCGCGAAGGGCGCAGCCCCCTGCGGGGAGTCCACTTCGGGAGCAGCGGCCTCCGTACCGACGTCGATGACCTCGAGCGTAGGCTGTTCGCTCCCGGCATCAGCGGCCTGGAACGATGCTTCTTCCTCGGCGTATCCGGGCGCGGACTCGACATCGATGACATCGAGAGAGGGCTCGTCGGACGCAACCTCGGCCGCGTTGAGCTCCAGCGTCGGGACGCTTCCCTCCTGCGCGGGAGACGCTTCACTCACCTCAGACGCATCAAGCGCGATTTCGGCCGATTGCGGCTCGGCGACGTCGGAGGACTCCAGGGAAATCTCCGCGGCCGACTCGATGGGAGCGGACTCGGCGACGTCCGTGGCGTCGAGCGTGATTTCAGAGGGCGAATGGGCGGAAGTCGATTCGGCGACGTCAGACGCATCGAGAGCGATTTCGGGCTCGCTCATCTCGGTTGCGTCGAGGACGAGCTCCGCCCCGGTGGAGGCTTCGTCCGAGTCTTCGTAGGTGCCGTGAGCCGTCTCGATGACAGCCACTTCGCTGACGTCGGAGGCCGCATGCGCCGTCGTCGCGAAGTCTTCGGCCGCGTCCGTGCTGCCCCAGTCGTTGGATGCCGACGCGGTGTCGGAGGTGGCTTCGACAGCGGTCGTCGTCGAGTCCAACTCCATCGTGGCCGCATCGCTGACGTCGGCGGCGTCGAGTGCCACTTCCGGATACACCTCGGCTGTGGCCGGCTCGCTCGCTTCGGACGTCGTGAAAGCGTGCTCGCTCACCGCCGTGTCGCTGACCTCCGGGGCGTCGAGCACGGCTTCGGTGTACGGCTCGCCAGCGGCGGTCTCGTCGCCTGCGCTGAAAGCAGTCTCTGCGGAGGGCTCGAACGAGGCGGCTTCGCTGCCGTAGGTGTCGGGGGGAGAGGCCTCGGCGACGACTTCGCTGCTGGCATCCGCGGCCGTCAACTCAGGCTCGGGAGCGGCTGCGGTCGTGTCGCCTGTCTCGGAGGTGGTCAGCGCCACCTCGGGATAGGCTTCCGTCGTCGCGACATCGCTGACGTCGGCCGTCGCGAAGTCGGTCGCAGGGTAGGTCTCCGCCACGGCGACATCGGAAGCGTCGAGCGCGATTTCCGCGGGCGCGTCGAGCGTCGTCTCCGGGGCGTGCTCAACCGCCTCGTCGCTCATGTCGGCTGCATCGAGCGCAATCTCGGTGGGCTCGGCTTCGGCCGAAGCCACATCCGTGGTGTCGAGTGCAATCTCGGCGGGTTGTGCCTCGTAAGTATGGCCCGCGCTGAAATCCGTCGCGCCGTGGTCATCCGTCACGTCGGTCGTCGTGCCCGCGTCCCACGCATCCGTCGTACCCGCGGCCGACGCTTCGACCATGTCGGAATCATCGAGCGCGATTTCCGAGTCCGCAGCCTGCGAGGCCGCCTCCGGCTCCGCCATGGCGGCAACGTCGATGATGTCGCCCGCATCGGCGACGTCCACGTGCTCAGGCTCGACGGCGAGCGGCGCGGAGGCCCACGCATCATCGATGGCGGCGGGAGACTGCTCGTGGGCCAGGACAGGCTCGCTGTCGCCGGTGCCGTCCAGCAACTCGACCTCGGAGGAGGGGACCTCCACTTCCGACGAGGCCAGGGCGTCGCCCGTGGGCGCCACGGGCGCCTCCGGTGATGACTCGACCTCCATCGACATGTCGGCGAACGACGCCTCCAGGGAGGTCTCGGGCTCGGCGCTTGCGGTCACCGCCGGGGTGTCCGTGCCCACCTCCGAGAAGTCATCCTCCGCCACGCGGAGGGCTTCCGGCTGCGCCTCCTCGAACTCGGGCTGCGCATCGTGCTGGAGGTCGTCGGTGACGTCCGCGAACGACGCAGACGGATCATCCGCCGCCGCCGGTTCCTCGTCGGCGGGCGTCGCCTCGATGGAGGGTTCCTGCTCATCACTCAGTGCGCTCTGCGCCTGGCCGCCGGCGCCCGGCGTCATCCACGGCGCGGGCTCGCTCAGCGCGGGAATGTCGATGTCGTCCGACAGGCTGATGTGGTCTGGCTCGACAGCCGGCTGGGTCGCGGGAGCGGTGGGGTAGGGCTGCTGCACGGACTCCGCGGCATGGGCCTGCGGCTCCGCCTGCCACGCTTCGGCAGCGCCTTGGGCGTAGTCCGCATTCGGGTCATGCGCCTGCAGCGCGTAAGCCTGCGCGTTCGGGTCGTAGCCCTGCTGCGCATACGCCTGAGCGTTCGGGTCATACGCCTGCTGCGCATAGGCCTGCGCGTTCGGGTCGTAGCCCTGCTGCGCATACGCCTGAGCGTTCGGGTCATACGCCTGCTGCGCATAGGCCTGAGCGTTCGGGTCGTAGCCCTGCTGCGCATACGCCTGCGCGTCGTAGCCCTGCTGCGCATACGCCTGCGCGTCGTAGCCCTGCTGCGCATAGGCCTGAGCGTTCGGGTCGTAGCCCTGCTGCGCATAGGCCTGCGCGTTCGGATCGTCACCCTGGTTCGGGTCGTAGCCAGCGGGGTAGGGGTACCACTGGCCGTCAGCGGCGTAGTAGCCCTGGGGCTGCTGCTCGTAGCCAGCGGGGTAGGGGTACCACTGGCCGTCAGCGGCGTAGTAGCCCTGGGGCTGCTGCTCGTAGCCAGCGGGGTAGGGGTACCACTGGCCGTCAGCGGCGTAGTAGCCCTGGGGCGCGGCCTGCTGCTGCCATGCGGCGGCGTCGGCTGCTGGCGCGTCATCCACGCCCAGCTGTGCGCGCAGCTCGTTCCAGCGAGCCTCCTCCACCGGAGACAGGCTTCCCAGCTTCCGCTTCTCGTCGAGGAAACGGAATTCTCTCATCGCTGCGCGCGTGTCCGACATCCGTCACCTTGCTGCGGACAGCGTACCGCCGAGCTTCTGTCGCAGCGTAAATAGAGGGGGCTGCGAGTCTAGGGGACTCCCGGGAACGGGTAAACCAATTGGCCCGGGCCCGGCTGCCAGCTTCCCCTACTGGAGAGCGGCCCGGACGTCCTCGTCGAGGCTCGCCCGTGTCTTGCCGTAGTGGTCCGACAGGGCCTCGTCGATGGGTCTTCCCTGTCCCACCTCGCGGACCATCGTGAGGAACCGGCCCGTGCCGCCCCGCTTCACCAGCTCGCGGACGGCCACGGCGGAGGTGGCATAGGCGACTGTCGGATTCCGCTGCATGATGAGGGACGAGCCCTCCATCTGCGCCAGCTTGGGCAGGGCGTTCGCCTTGGCGGCCTGGGCCATGTAGTTCCGGACCGACCGCTGGGGGTCCTCGACACCCAGGTAGCGCCACTCGACGTACTCGGCCAGTCCCTCGTTGAGCCAGATGGGGAGGTTGTTGCCGTAGCCGCCGCAGAAGTCATCCAGCGCGGCGTGGACGTACTCGTGGACCAGGGTGGCCTTGGTCTGCTGCGTGAGCTCCGCGGCGTCGTTGATGCGGATGGCGTTGTCGGAATAGAGCCCGGCGACCGCTCGCGCCCTCGCCGCGCCGAAGTGCGTCTGGAACTCCGCGAGCGTGTACAGGATGATGTCCACCGGCGCCTGTCGCACCTCGCCCAGCATGCTGCGGGTGAAGTCGTAGGCCTCGTCCAGGGCGGCAACGATTCGGCCCTCGTACTCCGCGCGCTGACCGAAGTCGCGCTGGTTGTTGAAGTACTTGATGACGAAGCGGCTGTTGGAGCGCGTCCGCATGCCGTCCGCGCCGGTGCCCGACTCGTAGCTGAGGCTGGCCGAGCGCGTGGAGCCCCGGCCCTGGCCGGCCACCGCGGGCTGGGCTTCGACCCTGGGGGTGGGCCGCCCGCTCGTGGCGCCGTTCATCCGCAGCTCCAGGCGCTCCGCCTCCCTCCGCGCGGCGGTCTCCTCTGTCGTCTTGGCGCGGGCCTGCACGAGCAGCCGCTTCGCCTCCGCGGCCTCCTTCGACTTCGCCGGCACCTTCTCCAGCGCGGCCACGGCGCCCGCCGCGTCCTGCTCCTCCATCAGCAGCCGCCCCAGCTCCAGGCCGAAGGCGCCGTCCTTGGGGTACTGGGCCAGCCCCTTGCGCAGGGCGGCTTCCGCGGCGGCCCGCTGGTCCGTCTTCCGCGCGGCCCGGGCCAGGCACCGCAGCGCGCCCGCGGACGCCTCGTAGACGGCGGCGCGCTCGCCCAGCGAGTACGCCATCACCGGATCTCCGTCCCTCAACGCCTCGCAGCCCTTCTGGAGCGCCGTGGCGACGGTGCTCCGCTGCGCGGCGGGCACGTCCGACGCCGCTCCGGCCGAGAAGGCCAGATACAGCTCCTCCCAGGCGCGGCTGGCGGCGAGCGACTTCGCCTTCTGTCCGGGAGCAGCAGGGGCGGCGGTCAGCAGCAGGGCGGAGAGCAGGGCGGCGGGGCTCATGCCCTGAGTATCGCCGGACACGGGCGCAGGGGCGCAAGGCCCTGCCCCGGACGGCTGTCACTTGCGGGCCACCTGCCAGCCCTGCCGGTGGAGCGCGCGCTCCAGCTCCTCGATTTGCGCGGGCCCGGTGGTCTCCAGCGTCACCTCCACCATGGTCTCCCCCAGGCCCGCCTTGGAGAAGGCGCGCTCGTGGTGGATCTCCACGACATTGGCGCGCAGGTCCGCCACCTGCGTGGTGAGCTTCGCCAGCATGCCGGGCCGGTCCGGCAGCCGGACCTCCAACTGCACCAGACGGCCGGCCTTCACCAGGCCGCGCTCGATGATGCGGCTGATGACGTTCATGTCGATGTTGCCACCGCTCAAGATGATGGCGGTGCGCCGGCCCCGCGCGGCGGGAACGTCACCGCGGAGCAGCGCCGCCACGCCCACCGCGCCGGCGCCCTCCACCACGCTCTTCTCCTGCTCCAGCAGGGTGAGGATGGCGGCGGCAATCTCCTCCTCGTCCACCGCGACCACCTCGTCCACGTACTTCTGCACCATGGGGAAGGTGAGGTCTCCCACGCGCTTGACGGCGATGCCGTCCGCGATGGTGGTGCCCGCGGCGGCCAGCAGCACGCGCTCGCCCGCCTCCACCGACGCCTTCATGCTGGCGATGGTCTCCGCCTGCACGCCCACCACGCGGATGTCGGGCCGCGTCTCCTTCAGCGCGCACGCGATGCCGGAGATGAGCCCGCCGCCCCCAATGGGGACCAGCACCACCTCCAGGTCGGGGCACTGCTCCAGCAACTCCAGCCCAATGGTGCCCTGGCCGGCGATGACGTGCGCGTCATTGAAGGGGTGGATGAAGACGCGGTCCTCCGCCTTCTGGATGCGCAGCGCCTCCGCGTAGGCCTCGTCGTAGTTGGTGCCCTTGAGCACCACGCGCGCGCCGTAGTCATCCCGCGTGCGCGACACCTTGATGAGCGGGGTGCGCTCCGGCATGACGATGGTGGCACTCACGCCCAGCCGCCGCGCGTGGTACGCCACGCCCTGCGCGTGGTTGCCGGCCGACGCGGCGATGACGCCCCGGCGCCGCTCATCCCCGGTCAGCGTCAGCAGCTTGTTGAGGGCGCCGCGCTCCTTGAAGGCCCCGGTGCGCTGGAGGTTCTCCAGCTTGAAGTACACCGCGGCGCACTCCGTCCGCTCCGTGAAGTAATCCGACTGCGGGCACGGCGTGGGGCGAATGGCCGAGCGAAGGCGCTCGCGCGCGGCCTGGATGTCCTCGAGGGTGACCATGGGCGCGCCTCTATCGGATGCGAGCCCCGGGCGGAAGAGACACGAGGAAAGAGCGCGCTCCGCCGGCTGTCTGCCGCGCCGCGCTACGTCCAGGGCGTGACACGGCGGGCCGCGTCAGATGCCGCGCAGGACGGTGGCCTTGCCCACCCGGCCAATCGCCAGGATGTACGCGGCCGTCCGCATGGAGACCTTCCGGGAGCGCGCCACCTGCGCCACGCGCTCGTAGGCCTCCTTCATGGACTTCTCCAGCTCCGCGTTGACGCGGTCCTCTTCCCACGACAGGTGCTGGAGGTTCTGCACCCACTCGAAGTAGCTCACCGTCACGCCGCCGGCGCTGGCCAGCACGTCCGGCACCACGAAGATGCCGCGCTTCTCGAACACCTCGTCGGCCTCTGGCTGCGTGGGGCTGTTGGCGCCTTCGATGATGAGCCTGGCGCGCACCGCGTGGGCGTTCTCCCGGGTGAGCACGTGGCCCAGCGCCGCGGGGATGAGGACCTCACAGTCCGCGCCCAGCACGTCCTCGTTGCCGCACGAAGCACCGCCGCTGAAGCCCGTCACCGTGCCGGTGCGCTTCACGTGCTCGAAGAGGGACGGGACGTCCAGGCCCTGCGGGTTGCGCACGCCGCCCAGCGCGTCCGCCACGGCCACCACCACGCCGCCGTCCTCCCAGAGGAGCTGCGCGGTGTGGCTGCCCACGTTGCCGAAGCCCTGGAGCGCGAAGCGCGTGCCCTTCACCGGCAGGCCCAAATCTCTCAGGATTTCACGCGCCACGTAGAGCAGCCCGCGGCCGGTGGCGGCCTCGCGGCCCTTGGAGCCGTACAGCTCCAGCGGCTTGCCCGTCACCACCGCGGGCGAGTGGCCGTGGTAGCGCGAATACTGGTCCATGATCCACGCCATCACCTGGGGGTTGGTGTTGACGTCGGGGGCGGGGATGTCGCGCGTGGGGCCGATGACGTCCTGCACCTGGTCCACGAACTTCCGGGTGAGGCGCTCCAGCTCCTTGATGCTCAGCTGGGACGGGTCGCAGGCGATGCCGCCCTTGGCGCCGCCGTAGGGGACATTCACCACGGCCGTCTTCCACGTCATCAACGAGGCGAGCGACGCGCACTCGTCCTGGTCCAGCATCGGGTGGTAGCGCAGGCCGCCCTTCATGGGGCCGCGGCTGTTGTCGTGCTGAATCCGGTAGCCGAGGAAGGTGCGAATCTCCCCGGAGTCCATTTCGATGGAGACCTGGACCTTCACCTCGCGCAGGGGCGTGGCGAGCAGCGTTTCGATGGGGGTGCCCACGTCCATGATCCGCGCGGCCTTGCGGAAGTAGTAGTTGGTACCCTCGACGGCGCTCATGTGTCGGCATGCTCCTGGATGGCGGCGCGCGCGACCTTAACAGAAGGGGTGCGCTACCATAGGAAACTGCCATGCCGCCCGAACCGCCGGATGCTTCCACCGTGAGTGGACACCTCCAGGGACTGGCCCGGCGCATCCGGGCGCTGCGGGAGCGGCGGGGCCTCACCCAGGAGGACCTCGCCGCCCGCTGCGGCATCTCCGTGTCCTTCGCGTCCCTGCTGGAGCGGGGCGAGCGCAGCCCCAGCTATGAGACGCTGCTCCAGGTGGCCGCCGCGCTCCAGCTCCCGCTGTGGGAGCTCTTGCGGCTGGAGGACACGAAGGACGCGGGGGTCCACCGGCTGGAGGCCTTCGTCCAGGGGCGCGGCCTGGCACGCGCGGACGTGGACCGGCTGCTGTCGGTGGCGGAGGTGATGTTCAACGAGCCCACGCCGGCAACGGAGGACCTCCAGGCCGTCCGGCCGGAGCCCGTCCGCTGCGGCGAGCCCGGCTGCGAGAAGCCGGTGCTCGCCCGGAGCCTGTGCGCCGCCCACTACCACCGCGAGCGGCGCAGGAAGGCCGCCAGTCCAGGGACTGGCGGCACCTGAGGGACTACTTCCGCTTGGCCTGCTCCACCTTGAGCGTGCGCTCGCCGTGGGGCTTGCCGTGCGTGGTCTCGAAGGCCGCGACGTCCTCGTCGGCGACGAAGACGTACGCGTAGGTGGGGCGCAGGTCCGTGCGCAGCACCTTGCCGGCCGGAGCGCCCGCGGCCTCCAGCGCGGCGGCGACGCCCGCCTCGTCCAGCCCGTCCTGCTTGCCCAGGCCCACCCACAGGCGCGTCTGGCCGGGAACCTCCGGCAGGGCCTCCGTGCGGGGACGGCGCTCCGGGCGCGCGCCACGCGGACGGTGACGCTCCACCTTCAGCGCCTTCTCCCCGTGGGGCTTGCCGTTGACGGCCTCGAAGCCGGGCGCGTCGTCCTCGGCCACGTAGGCGTAGCCGTAGGTGGGGCGCAGCAGGGTGCGCAGCACCTTGCCGGCCGGAGCGCCCGCGGCCTCCAGCGTGGCGGGCAGCTTCGCCTCGTCCATGCCGTCGTCCATGCCCAGGTTGATCCACAGCTTCGCCTCGCCGGGGCCCGCGTCCGGGGACGGGGGCGGGCGGGGCGCGGCGTCACGCTCCGTGCGCGGCTTGCTCTTCTCCACGCGCAGCGTCTTGGTGCCGTGCTGCTTGCCGTTGATGGCCTCGAAGGCGGCGGAGTCCTCCTCCGCCACGAAGACATAGGCGAAGGTGGGGCGCAGCTCGGCGCGCACCACCTTGCCCACCGGGGCGCCCGCGTCTTCCATCGCCGTGGCGATGCTGCCCGGCCCCAGGCCATCCGCGGTGCCCAGGTTCACCCACAGCTTCGCCTCGCCCGGACCGGCCTCCAGCGCCGCCGCGCCGCGGCCCGCCTCGCCGCCACGCTCGCGCCGCGCGTCGTCACGGCGGGGCCGGCGCTCACGCTCGGGGGACTCTCCGCGCTTCTCACGCCGGTCGTCGCGCTCACGGTCGCGGCGCTCACCGCCACGCTCCTTCCGCTCGCCGCGCTCGCGCCGGCCGCTCTCGCGGCTCTCGAACTTGCGCTCCTGCGGGGGCTCACGCCCCTCCGCCGCCATCGCCGCGGCGGCCTTCTCCATGCGCAGGTGGCTGAAGAAGTACTTGAGCAGGAAGGCGATGAGGTCGTCGGCGTCCGCGCGGGGCTTGAGCTGCGCGGCCAGCGGCAGGAAGCCCTCGAAGACGGAGCCGCCCGCGGCCTCCTGGATTTCGCGCACGTGGCGCTCCGTCCACAGGCGCATGGCCTCTTCCGGGGCCGGCATCTCGCGGTTGTCGAACTTGATGCCGTACTTCTTCTCCAGCACGGTGTACGTGGCCAGCTCGCGCCCGGAGAAGAGGTTGATGGCGGTGCCCTTGTTGCCGATGCGGCCGGTGCGGCCCACGCGGTGCAGGTACACCGCCGGGTCCTCCGGCAGCGAGTAGTTGATGACGTACTCCAGGCCGGAGATGTCGATGCCGCGCGCCGCGATGTCCGTGGCGACCATGAAGGCCACCTCGCCGCGCTTCACCTTGCCCATCACCCGCTCGCGCTCCTTCTGCGGCAGGTCGCCATTGAGCAGCTCCGCGTCGAAGCCGTTGCGGTTGAGCACCGCCGTCACCAGGGCCGTGTCATCCCGCGTGTTGCAGAAGATGATGGCGTTCTGCGGCTCTTCCTTCTCCAGCACGTAGATGAGGTTGCGCGGCTTGGGGAAGGCGTCCGACACGTTGTAGCGGATGTGGTGGATGTGCTCCACCGTGAAGACGTCGCCTGACAGCAGCAGCGTCTCCGCGTTCGTCGTGTAGCGCGCGATGAGGTTCTGGATGTCCGTGGGGACGGTGGCGCTGAAGAGCAGCACCTGGCGCGTCTTGGGAAGGCGGTCGAGGATGCGCGTGACTTCCTCGTAGAAGCCCTGGTTGAGCATCTCATCCGCTTCATCCAGGATGGCGTGATCACACGCGTCGAGCTTCAGGTTGCCGCGGTTGATGTGGTCGAACACGCGGCCCGGCGTGCCGACGATGATGGGGGTGCCATCCTCCAGCGCGTCCTCCTGCTGCTTCATGGAGGCGCCGCCGTAGATGGCCGCGACCTTCAGGCCCTTGTGCTTGGCGAGCGACCTCAGCTCGTCGGCGACCTGCAGGGCCAGCTCGCGGGTGGGGCAGAGGATGAGCGCGCGGACGCGGCGCTCGTCGGTGGGAATCTTCTCGAGCAGCGGCAGGCCGAACGCGGCCGTCTTCCCGGTGCCCGTCTTGCTGCGAACGATGAGGTCTTTTCCCTCCATGGCGGGCCGGAAGGCGCGGGCCTGGACGGGGGTGGGGTTGGTATAGCCGCGCTCCGCCAAGGCAAGGCGGATGGGCTCTGACAGGTTCATGTCGTCGAAGCCGATGTCCGCGATGTACTCGGCGGGACGCGTCGGGGCTTCGTCAGGCGCCGGACTCCCCGGCACGTTTGGCTCTTGGATGTCGCTCATCGGGCATGGGCATAGCCCCTGCATTACCCTGTGGCAACAATCGCGGCACTTTGCTGTATGGAGCCCCCATGGCGAATGGGAGGAAAAGAACCAAAGGGACGTCCCCCCGCCCCCGCGTGAAACGGACGGCCTCGCCCGGGGTTGGCGACGTCGTCGACGCCGAGGTCGACGGTGCGGAAGTCGAGGCTCAAACGGACCCGGATTCCCTGGAGCCGGACGCGGCGGAGCTGGCGGAGGTTGAACCGGAGGCCGACCTGGGCACCCCCATGGCGTCCCCCAGGGCGCTGATCCGCGCGGAGGAGGCGGCGCTCACGCCCAGGGACCCCCTCCAGGCCTACATGGCCGAGGTGCACCGCCATCCCCTCCTGACGCGGGAGGAGGAGCTTGAGCTGTCCCGGTACTACAAGGAATCCGGGGATGTGAACGCCGCCTATCGGCTGGTGGCCTCCAACCTGCGCCTGGTCGTCAAGCTGGCGCACGAGTACCACCGCAACCCGCTGTCGCTGCTGGACCTGGTCCAGGAGGGCAACATCGGGCTGATGCAGGCGGTGAAGAAGTATGACCCCGAGCGCGGCGTGAAGCTGAGCAGCTACGCCGCCTGGTGGATTCGCGCGTACATCCTCCGCTACATCATGGACAACTGGAAGATGGTGAAGCTGGGGACCACCGAGGCCCAGCGGAAGCTCTTCTTCAAGTTGCGCCAGGAGCAGGAGAAGCTCATCGCGCAGGGCTTCGAGGCCAGCCCGAAGCTGCTCGCCGAGCGGCTGAACGTCACCGAGCAGGACGTGGTGGAGATGGACCAGCGGCTGGGGCACGACGAGATGTCGCTCGACGCGCCCCTGGGCAACGACGACGACTCGCGGAGCACCCGGGCGGACCGCTACCTGCCGTCCAACTCCATCCCGGCGGACGAGCGCCTGGGCGCCGAGCAGCTCAAGGCCCTCTTCCGGGAGAAGCTGTCCGAGTTCGCCCGGACGCTGGAGGGCAAGGAGCGCTTCATCTTCGAGAGCCGCCTCGTCTCCGACGAGCCCCTGACGCTTCAGGACATTGGCGACAAGTACGGCGTCAGCCGGGAGCGGGCCCGGCAAATCGAGGCGGCCCTCATCAACCGGATGCGTGAGTTCATGCGTGAACACATCCCGGACTTCGACCTGGTGGCCAGTCCCAAGGCCTGACGGGGGGGCGGGGGGCGGGGCATCTGGCCGGGCACTGGCGATATGCTGGGGGCGTCCGGCCGTTCTCCTCGCACCTTCAGAGGACCCCTCATGCACCGCTCAACCCGCCTCGCGGGAGTGTGTCTCGTCGTCGCCACCTTGCTGACGCTCACAGGTTGTTCCGGCTCCCTGCGCAAGAGCTACGTGCGCGACAAGGCGGCCGACCACGTCTACCGCCAGGAGCTGGCGGAGCTGTGGCCCCACGTCCAGGAGGTGCTGCGCAGCCACGGCTACTCCTGGAAGGAGATGCCCGGCCGCTACGTGCTGGAGACGGAGTGGCTGGACTCTGGCGGTGGCAGCCTGGGCCCAGGCACGGCGTCCCGCTTCCTGGTGCAGGGCATCGTGCTCACCAGCGGCGGCACGGCCCTGCGGGTGATGCGCGGGGACCGCGTCACCCAGTCCATTGGCGTGGGCTACGTGGACAGGGAAATCAAGACGGACGAGGACTACGCCCAGGCCGTCAACGACAGCCAGGCCAGCGGCGTCCTCCCCACCCGGCAGAACTACTTCCGGGACCTGGAAATCGAGCTGGAGATTCTCCGCCGCAGTGACCCGGAGGCGGCCGCGCGCTTCGACGCGGACGCGCTGGCCGCACACCCCTGAGTCGCGCGGCGGGCCCCGCCCCTACTTCGACCAGGGGCGGGAGATGACGCAGGCGTTGATGCCGCCCACGCCCATGGACAGCTTGCCCGCGCAGCCCGCGGGCGCGTCGACGGCTTCGTCGAAGACGTAGCGGCCGTGGACGCGGGAAATCTGCTTGTTGAGCTCCGCTTCCTTCAGCGGCGTGGGGAACACCCGGCCCTGGCCGTAGCCCAGGTACTGCGCCGTCAGCTCCCAGCCGCCGCCGGCGGACATGCCGTGGCCGAAGGTGCCCTTGCGCGCCGTAATCAGCACCTGCTCGGGCAGCACGTCGCGCAGGTTCTGGACCTCCAGGTAGTCGCCCGGGGTGGCGGTGGCGTGCAAGTCCCAGCTGCCCACGTCCTCCGGGGCGCAGCCGGCCGCGGCCAGGGCCTCGCGGATGGCCAGCGTGGGGCCTTCCTTGGACGGGGTGATGATGTGGTCGGCGTCCGCGGTGACGCCCACCGCGATGGGCTCCATGCCCAGCGGCTTGAAGCCCTTGGCCGTGAAGTGCTCCAAGTCACCCAGCACCCACACCACCGAGCCGCCCGCGATGTGCGTACCGCGCAGCGCGGTGAGGGGCTTGGAGATGGCGGCGTCCGCGGAGATGACGCGGGCGTTGTAGAAGCCGCCCACCGTGAGCGGCATCGGCGGCGGGTCCGTCATGCCCATGACGACGGCCTTCGCCTGGCCCAGTTGAATCGCGTTGATGGCCAGCCGCAGGCCGTAGCCGAACGACGAGCACGCGGCCACCGGGGCGAACGTCATGCCGGTGATGCGGCCCATCATCGAAATCTGCGAGGCCGGCGTGTTGTGGATGTTCCACAGCACGTTGGAGGACACGGCGTTCCACGGCGGCTCCGGCGACATCCACTTCTTCTGGAGCCGGGCGTTGCGCGTGCGCTTCTCCTTGATGACGGCCAGCTTGGCGGACTCCACGTCGCCGTCCTCGGGCACGCCAATGGCCTCGATTTCGCGCAGCTCGTCCAGGTACTCGCGCAGCTCCGGCGAGCGGCCCGCCCAGAAGAGCCACCACGCGTCCTCGGCCTCGTCACGCGTGGCCTCGTCCACCGTGGAGGGCTCCGGCGGGAGGCCGGGCAGCGGCTCCTGCGTCTCACGCCACTTGCGCAGGGCGCCGTTGCGCTCCGGCGCGGACCAGAAGCGGTCCCACCGGCGCTGGGCGCGGTACAGGTCCAGGGAGATGGAGCGGATGGTGGGCAGGTCGCCCAGGCCGGTGCCCACGTAGACGTGCGCGCGGGGCCCCAGCGCCTGCAGCTCCTGCTCCAGGCCCGGGTTCTGCGCCAGGGCCTGGATGAAGGAGCCGATGGCGAACTGCGTCGGCTGGCCCATCTTCCGCTCGAGCTGCGAGAAGCGGCTGCCCGGGAAGCGCGCGTCAATCCATGGCTTGTAGTCGGCCAGGTCGAACTCCGGCATTCCGACGAGGAAGTTGTCGGGGCCGAAGCCGTTGAAGGGGGACAGCCAGCTTTCGGACGACGAGAGGTTGCGCTCGAACGCCTCGATGTTCCTGGACCGGGGGGCGACGACGCCCCAGCCGAAGATGCCTACTCTGCGCACGTGGGATTGTCCTTCACCGCTAGGGGGCGAGCGGCTGAATCTTCAAGTTGTCGAAGTGGACCCGGTTCTTCCAGCCGGAGAAGCCGAAGTACTGATTGCGCGGGCCCTCCAGCGGGACGGGGTCCTTGAGCGTCAGGTAGGGCTGGCCATCCAGCTCCCACGCCAGGGTGCCGCCGTTGCGGGTAATCTTGATGTGGTGCCGCTTGCCGGGCACCACCGCGGCGCCGTCGCGCACCGCCCGGTCATTCGTGTGCTCGTTCTGCCGGGCGATGGCGGACTGGGTGTTGCGCCAGCCACCGAAGATGATGACGTACCCGGTGGCGGTGTACTGCAGCCGCAGGTCGCCCGCGTAGAACGAGCGCCCGTCACCCCACGCCTCCACCTTGATGTCGCCCTCCGGGTTGTCCGTCCAGGCGTCGAACTCAATGGTGGCGTTGGTGGGGATGGGCTGCTTCAGCCACACCGGCCGGTTGTGCATCAGCTCCACCACCAGCGCCCCGTCCACCAGCTTCACCGCGGAGGGGTTGGTGACGTTCCACGCGTCGCCCAGCGTGTCGCGGTTGAAGTCGTCCGCGTAGGGGCCGGGGGGCGGCGTGGGCGCGCGCGGCGCCGCCGTGAAGGGCAGCCGGTCCGGCGTGTCCACCCGCAGGTTGTCGTAGAAAATCTGGGACTCGAAGCCGGACAGGCCCAGCCGGTCCTGCCCGGGGCCCTTGAGCGGGTACGGGTCATCCAGCTCCAGCAGCAGCTCGCCGTCCACGAACCAGCGCAGCAGCGTGCCGCGGCGCTCGATGCGCCAGTGGTACGTGCGGCCCGCCTGCACCGGCTGGCCTCGCAGCTCCACCCGGACCTTGGTGTCCTCCTTGAAGATGCCGCTGTCCTTCAGGTCCACGTCGTCCACGCCGGAGCGCACGGCCCGGCGCTTGAGCGCGTCCAGCGACTGCGCGTTCATGTCGCGCCGGCCAATGACGGACATGGAGTTGTTCCAGCCGCCCTGCACCAGCACGTAGCCGGAGGCGGGGTCCCTGCCGTTGCCGAAGAGCTCCACCCGGATGTCCCCGGCGGGCAGCTCCGAGCGGACGTCGAACTCCACGGCGACGTCCTCCGGCAGCGCGGCCTGGAGCCACAGCGGGTTGTTCTTCACGCCGGGAGCGAGCAGCTCGCCCCGCAGCACGCGCCAGTAGCCCCCCGTGGAGAAGAAGTCGCGCTCCACCACGCCCGCGTCGGAGAAGTCCTGGGAATACGGCACCGTCGCTCGCGCGTCCGGCTGGCCGCGCAGCAGCGCGTAGTGGATGAGCGGGAACTGGATGGCGAGGATGAGGCCGACGAGCACGGCCCACCCCTTGCGAGTCAGTCCCTTCGGCTTCACCCACGCGGTGCTCGCGGGAGGCTCCTGCCGGGGAGCGGACTCCTTGGGGGACTCGTGCTGCTTCTCCTGACGCCTGGCCTGACCCATCAATCCTTCCGGGGGGAAAGGCGGCGGAATCTACGCCCCGGGCAGGTGGACGTAAAGCACGGCCACCTGCCTCTGGGGGCTACTTGACCCCCCACCGCTTTTCGAGCGCATGTTGCTCCGCCTGCCGCACCTTGAGCCGCTCACGCTCCCCGCGAAGCTTGTCCGCCTCCTCGGGAGAGGGTCGGACGGCCAGCTGGTACACCGCGCCGGCCACCGCGAAGAGGCCCGCGGCGATGATGACGCCCCAGGGCTTGCCGGCCACCGCCTGCACCACGCCGCCCACCTGGTGCAGCGCCGCGAGCGCGCCGATGACGAGCATCCACGCACCCACCGCGGAGGCCACCACCGCGGCCACCGGGCGTTGCAGCATCGCGCCCGCCAGCCCGCCGATGATGAAGCCCGGCACGAAGCCCAGCAGGAAGTCCTGCTGCCCGGCGATCTGCCCGGCCACCAGGCCCAGCGGCACGCCCACGCCCAGGAAGGTGATGGCCGTGGGGAGCAGGAAACCCAGCGCCATCAGCACCGCGGCGGCGATGGTGGCCATCTTCGCCACGTCCGGCAGGCCCAGCTTCATGACGAGCACGGGCGTCCACAGCAGGCCCATCACCGCGCCAATGGGGCCCGCGAGCACGCGGAACAGCTTGCCCCCACCGGCGACGAGCAGCGTCACGCCGGCGATACAGCACACGATGCCGGCCCACATGGGCAGCATCCGGTAGATGGCGACCCAGCCGGTGGGATTGAACGTCTGGTACGCCCCGAGGGCCTGGAGGAGGCCTTCCATGGCAGATTCTCCTTGATGCGGTCCGCCGAAGCTTACGCGTATCGGACGATTGCGAGTACGAGCAGGCGCACGAAGACGGTGGCGGCCTGTGCCTCCGCCGAGCCGGGCGCCGGGGGCGTCTGTCCGCCTTTCGCCATGACGCCGTTCTATACCGGGGAATGCGCATACCCGTCGACGGTATATAGATACGCTCTATGTCCGCGCGGCGTCTGACCCGTCGAAACCTCCTGCTCGGCACCGCCGCGCTCGCCCCACTGCTGGCCCGGCGGGCGCATGCCTTCGGTGAGAAGAACCGCTTCATCCCCGCCGTGGCCCGTCACAAGGGCCGCTGGGACACGCGGCTGTCCGGCCTGCGCCGCATCACCTGGGAGCTCCAGCGCCGCACCTCCGTGGAGGTCGTCCCGGACGCGCGCCCGTTTCCGCTCAGCTCGCCGGACCTCTTCGAATACCCGTTCCTCTACTTCGGCGGCGAGGGGGAGTTCCCCCCGCTGGAGGAGGCGGAGGTGGCCAACCTGCGCCGCTACCTGACGTACGGCGGCTTCATGCTCGCGGACGCCAACGACGCCAGCGACGGGGCCGGCTTCGACGCGTCCTTCCGCCGGGAGCTGGCGCGGGTGCTGCCCCAGAGCCCGCTGGCCGAGGTGCCGTCGAAGCACGTGGTGTTCAAGTCCTTCTTCCTGCTGGACGCGGCGCCCGGGCGGGTGCTCAACAAGCCCCAGTTGATGGGCTGCAACCTGGGCAGGCGCACCGCGGTGCTGTACTCGCAGAACGACCTGGCCGGGGCGTGGAGCCGCAACGAGTCGGGTGACTTCGAGTTCGACGTCTCGCCGGGTGGCGAGCCCCAGCGGGAGCTGGCGGTGCGGCTGGGCATCAACGTCTGCATGTATGCCCTCTGCCTGGACTACAAGGACGATGCCGTCCACCTGCCGCTCATCCTCAACAAGCGGCGCTGAAGCACCGGCCCTCCGCCGAAAGCCTGGATGAACTCCCCCACGTTCAACGCCTGGAAGCTCGTCACCCTCTCGCCATTGCCACCGTGGGCGCTGGTCCTGCTCGCCCTGGGGCTGGCGCTGGGCGTGGCGCTGGCCGCCTGGGGCGTGCGCCGTGAGCCCTCGCGCGGGCGCCGGGTCCTCCTCTGGGCCCTGCGCGCCGGGGCCGGCCTGGCCGCGCTCTTCTTCCTGCTGGAGCCCGGCATCCGCCACCTGCAGGTGGCGCGCATGAAGAACCGCGTCGCGGTGCTGGTGGACCGCTCCGCGTCCATGAGCTTCCCCGCGGAGGTGGGCGGACGCACGCGCTCCGAGGAAGTGGCGGACTTCCTGGAGCGGGCGGCGCCGCGCCTGGGGGAGCTGCAGGACCGCTTCACGGTGGAGCTGTATGGCTTCGACCCGGAGCTGGCGCCGATGACGCCAGAGGCGCTGAAGACGCCCGCGCGCGCGGGCACCACGGACCTGCTCGCGGCGGTGCGCGCCGCGGCGGGGGCGGGGCAGGGCTCGCGCAAGCTGTCCGGGGTGCTGCTGTTCAGCGACGGCGCGGACAACACCGAGCTCAAGGCGGGCGTGGTGGGCCGGGCGCGCGCGGCGCTGGCGGACCTGAACGTCCCCGTCTCCACCTTCACCGTGGGCCAGGAGACGCTGAAGGACGTCGCCGTGGAGGGGCTGAAGGTGGATGACTTCGCCTTCGTCCGTAACTCGCTCACCGTGGAGGTGGAGATTCACGGCCGCGGCTTCGCGGGGCAGGACATCCCCGTGGTGCTCAGCCAGGAAGGCAAGACGGTCGCCAGCAAGGTGGTGCGGATGGAGTCCGCGGACGACGTGAAGCCCGTGGCCTTCACCTTCACGCCGGACCAGACGGGGCGCTTCGTCTACACGATGACGGTGCCCACCTTCCCGGGCGAGGCCGTGGCGGAGAACAACACCCGCTCCTTCACGCTGAAGGTGATTCGGGACCGCGTGCGCGTGCTGCTGGTGGTGGGGCGGCCCTCCTGGGACGAGCGCTACCTGCGCGGCCTGCTGCGCCAGGACGCCAACGTGGACCTGGTGTCCTTCTACATCCTGCGCACGCTGTCGGACGACCCGGGCGTGGTGAACGACCAGCGCGAGCTGTCCCTCATCCCGTTCCCCATGGAGGAGATTTTCGACACGAAGCTGGACACCTTCGACGTCGTCATCTTCCAGAACTTCGGGCACTCGGACCCGTCGCTCTCCATCGCCGAGTACGAGCGCAACCTGGAGCGCTACGTGCACAACGGCGGCGCCTTCGTGATGATTGGCGGCGACAGTGTGCTGGGCGAAGGCCGCGCCACCATGCCCACGCTGATGGAGGCGCTGCCGGTGGTGGCCGCGGGCCCCGCCAACCTGGACGCCTTCAAGCCGCGCCTGACACCCGATGGCCTGCGTCACCCGGTGACGGGCATTGGCATGGGCGCCGCCAGCACGGAGGCCGCGTGGGCGGAGCTGCCGCCCATCCCGGGCGCCAACCTGACGCAGGCGCGCCCGGGGGCCACGGTGCTGCTGGACCACCCGCACCTGACGGTGGGCGGGAAGAACGCGCCGCTGGTGGCCGTGTGGGACTACGGCCGCGGGCGCTCGCTGGTGATGGCCACGGACGCCTCCTGGTACTGGGCCTTCGCGGCGCACAAGGATGGCTCGCCCAGCCGCGCGTATGACCGCTTCTGGGGCAATGCGCTGCGGTGGCTGGTGAGAGATCCGGACCTGACGACGCTGAAGGTGACGGCGGACCCTCCGTCCGTGGAGCCGGGCCGGCCCGTGGGCGTCGTGGTGCAGGCGCGGCTGGCGGACTACCAGCCGGCGCAGGACGCGCAGGTGCGGGTGGAGCTCTTCTCCGTCGCCACGCAGAAGCCGGTGGCGGTGCAGACGGGCACCACGGGGACGGACGGCGTGGTGCGGCTGGAGTTCGAGCCCCCCGCGCCCGGGCCCTACAAGCTGCTGGCCTCCGCGAAGAAGGGCGAGACGGACCTGGGCAAGGGCGAGGACGCGGTGGCCGTGCGCGCCGTGGGGCCCGAGCTGTCGGACGCGTCCGTGCGGCCGGAGCTGATGGCGCAGCTCGCGAAGGAGACGGGCGGCAAGTCCTACAAGCTGCCGCGGGACGGCCTCCCGGACGTGCCGCTGCTGGACCCTCCCGTGGTGGAGGTGGGCCGCGCCAGGGATCAGCCGCTGTGGGACCGCTGGTACTACTTGGTGGCGCTCATCGCGCTGCTGGGCGCGGAGTGGTTCGCCCGCCGGCGCTTCGGCTACGTGTGACGGCGGCCTCTCCCGTGCGAGGGAGAGGCCCGGTTGCTGCCCGTGTGGGGCGGACTACGTCTTCTCCACCACGCCGCAGGCGATGCGGCCGCCCGCGTCGCCCGTCGGGTCGGTGTGGTAGTCGTCTTCCTTGGCGTGCACCATCACCGAGGAGCCGTCCTTGTCGAACAGCGACTTCACGGTGAGGCCGTTCTGCGAAAAAATGTCGAACTGCACCGTGCCGTCCTGCGCGACGTAGAGGTTGGGCAGGTCGCCGTGGTGCTTGCCCTTCGGCGCCAGCAGCCCGTGGGCCTTCTTGCTGGGGTTGAAGTGGCCGCCGGCCGTGGTGAAGGCGGGCGCCTCGCACTTGCCCACCTCGTGGATGTGGAAGGCGTGCTGACCGGGGGGCAGGTTGCTCAGCTTGCCCTTGATGAGGATGCCTTGCTTGGTCTGCTCCAGGGTGATTTCGCCCACGTCCTTGCCCTCGGAGTTCTTCACCTGGGCCTTGGCCTTCTGGCCCTTGGGCGGCGTCTTCTTGGCCGGCGGCGGCGTGCCCGCGTCCTCCTGCGCCAGGGCGGGGAGGGCGGCGGTCAGTGCGGCGGCGGTGAGCAGGGCTCGAATCTTCATGGGTGTGTCTTCCTCCTGAGGTCATGCGCTACGGAGCGAAGGTGGACACTAGCGGTTGCCCGTGCCCGCCGCTGGGGAAAGCAAGCGGGCCTCCGAGCCATGTGCCCTGTAGCGCTCACTCCTCCGTGAGGGGCACGGGCACCACGCGGGAGGCGCCGAAGGCGGGCGCCCAGATGCCCTGGACCTCCGGCCCGTTGAGGAAGCGGACCAGTGCCTGGAAGGCGGGCAGGGGGCCGCCCAGACGTTCGGCCCAGGCCAGGCCCCGGGGGGAGAGGTTGGGCACCAGCGGACCCAACTCGTCCCGTGTCTTCACGGACCGGGTGAGGCCCAGGCCCTCGTCGCGCAGGCGCTGTGGCACGTAGAGCGGGGCGAAGCGCGCGTGGCGATGGTCATGCACGCAGCCCTCGTCCTCCAGGAGCGCGGCCGACAGGGGCAGCTCGCGCACGTTGAAGAGCAGCTTCACCGCGCCCAGGTGCGGGTCATAGGGGCCGCGCAGCCGGTGGTCGCCGCGAGGGACGAGCCGCCGGTCCAGGTAGCAGTAGGCGCGGGCCTCGGGCGGCACGCTGCCGCGGTGGCGCGCGCCGCCGTAGCGGTAGAAGGGCCGCACGTGGCTGGCGTCCACCTCCAGCGGTGGACCGGCCTTCAACGCGCGCAGCTTGGGCATCAGCTCTTCGGGCAGGCCATGGGCCTTCGCGAACTCGGGCAGGGCCTCTTCCGTCGTGGCGGCGAAGTCCTTCACGCGCGTGAGGAGCCGCTCCGGGTCCGCGTCCACCAGCAGCTCGTCGAAGCGGGTCTTCACGCCGGGGAGGCTGACGGGGACGAGCCGCGTCAGGGGTTCACCGCTCTGCCGCCAGCGGGCATCCAGGGCGGAGGCCTCGGGCGCGGTGGGCGCGAGCCGCCACTCGGGGGGCTCGGGGGTGAAGTGCTGGCCCATGCCGCGCCGCTCGAAGCGCGAGGCGGGGTGG
>NZ_JABXEP010000439.1:0-449 GCF_013372605.1 Myxococcus sp. AM009 | reverse complement strand
ACAAGGTCCACCGCGAGTTCTACTACAACGACGCCGGCGTCCAGATCCACAACCTCGCCGTCTCCGTCCAGGCCCGCGCACGCGGCTACAAGCCGGGCGACGCCAACTGGCCCGAAGCCGCTTACAACGGCGACTACATTGCCGACATCGCCGCCGATTATCTCGCCGGCAAGACCGTGCGCGCCTCCGATGGCGAACCCGTGACGGGCGAGCGCGATGTCGAGAACATCGAAGCCATCCGCCGCTTTGCCGTCACGTATCTGCGCAATGAGCAGGACATCGATCTGCAGGCCTTTGGCGTGAAGTTCGACCGCTACTACCTGGAGTCTTCGCTCTACACCGAAGGCAAGGTGCAGCAGACGGTAGACGCGCTCGTTGCTGCAGGCAAGACCTACGAGCAGGAAGGCGCGCTGTGGCTGCGCACCACCGACGACGGTGACGACAAGGAC
>NZ_JABXEP010000438.1:0-449 GCF_013372605.1 Myxococcus sp. AM009 | reverse complement strand
ACCACGGTCAACCTGCCGTCCAAGGACAAGATGAGCCTGTCCGAGTACCGCGCACAAACCCGTGACCGCCTGATTCAATCGGAAGGTGCCCGCCCCGACGTGGCCGACTGCGCAGCGCACGCGAGCTGGATCATTCCGCGCTCGACCAATTTCGACCAGTTCCGCCTGCCAACCGGCGCGCTCTCCAACGACCAGGCCAAGGTCGAGCCATGGGACTCGCGCTTCTCGTCGAGCAAGCAAGGGGCGATCAAGGTGTCGAGCGTGGTCAGCTTCAATGCCGCCGTGCACAAGCGCGGCACGGGCAATGACCAGTGGGAACCCGTGCGTGTGCGCTGCGGGTATGACGAAGGGATGATGCTGGCGTATGAGCTTCTCGACGCCAACGGCCAGCCGTTCGCTGCGCCGGCCGCTGCGCCCGCGTCGTCGACAGCGCGCACGCATTGCCGCCG
>NZ_JABXEP010000437.1:0-450 GCF_013372605.1 Myxococcus sp. AM009 | reverse complement strand
CGGGGAACACGCATCATGGGTCTGTCGATCAATCTGGAAGGCAAAGTCGCGCTGATCACCGGCGCATCGAGCGGCCTGGGCGCACGTTTCGCGCACACGCTGGCGGCCGCCGGCGCGAAAGTCGTGCTGGCCTCGCGCCGTGTCGAACGGCTGAAAGAGCTGCGCGCCGACATCGAATCGAAGGGCGGCAGCGCCCATGTCGTACGCCTGGACGTGACGGATCCGGATAGCATCCGATCGGCCATCGCCCACGCTGAAACCGAAGCCGGCACGATCGACATCCTGGTCAACAATTCGGGAGTCTCGACCACGCAGCGCATGGTGGACGTCACCCCGGACGACTTCGATTTCGTGTTCGATACCAACACGCGTGGCGCGTTCTTCGTAGCGCAGGAAACGGCCAAGCGCATGATTGCGCGCGCAAAGGGTGCGGAGAAAAACGGTTCACCG
>NZ_JABXEP010000436.1:0-450 GCF_013372605.1 Myxococcus sp. AM009 | reverse complement strand
CTGCTCAACCTGGAACCCCATCCCCACGTTCACTGCTCGGACAATCCATGCAACAGATAAAAGAAATCGATCTTGAGATCGCCGCCGATTCCGAAGACAGCGTGGCCAAGCAGGCCGCTGCGCGGCGCAGCACCCTTGTGAGCGTCGCCGTCAATCTTGGATTGACGATAGCGCAGGTAGCGGCTGGCATGCTGGCCGGCTCGCAGGCGCTGATCGCCGACGCCATCCACTCCTTGTCCGACCTGATCTCGGACTTCGTGGTGCTATTTGCTAGCCACCATAGCCAGAAAGGGCCGGATCAGACACACCACTATGGCCACCAGCGTTTCGAGAATGCCGCTTCCCTGGTGCTCGGTCTGCTCCTGCTGGCTGTGGGCGTGGGCATGCTCTGGAACGCGGTACTCAAGCTGGAGCACACCGAGGCCATCCAGCCGGTGCGGCTCATTGGCC
>NZ_JABXEP010000435.1:0-451 GCF_013372605.1 Myxococcus sp. AM009 | reverse complement strand
TGAGAATGAAGGACGCTGTAGGGTTTGCCGACGCGGTAGCCCCCTGGGCCTATAGCTCAGCTGGCTAGAGCGCGCGCCTGATAAGCGCGAGGTCGGTGGTTCAAGTCCACCTAGGCCCACCATTTCCTCCTCAAGCGGGGAGGAAAGCGGTGACGCGCGCGAACCCATCAGCTCCACACAGGTTTCCTGAAGTCCAGGAAGCGTTCTTTGACAAGTGCATACGAAGGGTAAGTTCAATTTCTGCTGAGAGAAGTTCTCGCAGAAGCCCTGACGAGAGTACCCGCCGACGCCGTGAGGCGAAGGTGAGGGAAGCAGTCAGGTGCTTTTAATCAAGCGTAGGTAAAGAAGAAGTCTTCCAGGCTTGCTGCGAAGAGCAGGAGTCTGGGCCTTGGTTTCGAGTTTCGACAAACCGCCGGGAGGCGGGCGTGAAACAAGAGATTAGGGCAAGTAA
>NZ_JABXEP010000434.1:0-451 GCF_013372605.1 Myxococcus sp. AM009 | reverse complement strand
CACAGAACGGGCGAAGACACGCATGCGGGGTTACGAGTTGAACAACCGCCGGCAGCGACATGCCACCGGCACCGATCGAACCAGTTCAGCCGGGTCAGTTTGCCTTGTTGGCGCCCTGCACCTGACGGTACCAGTCCAGTACCTGCGCGACGACTTCATCGACCGTCATGTCGGACGAATCCAGTTGCCGCGCATCTTGCGCCGGACGCAGCGGTGCGACACTGCGGGTGCGATCCCGCAAATCACGCGCCTCCAAGTCCTGCGAAAGACTTTCCACTATAGCAGAAAAACCCTTTGCAATCAATTGTTTATAGCGCCGCTCGGCGCGTGCCTGCACACTTGCCGTCAGGAACACCTTAAGCACCGCTTCGGGGAAAACCACGGTGCCCATGTCCCGGCCGTCGGCCACGAGACCGGGGGCTTCCAAGAAGGCCCGCTGACGTGCGTGAGG
>NZ_JABXEP010000433.1:0-451 GCF_013372605.1 Myxococcus sp. AM009 | reverse complement strand
CTATTAAGTTTTGGTTATCAAGTAAAGGTCGTATCTCCAAGTCACTTACAAAATCTACTGGTCAGTACTCTCAAAAAAAATCTTCAGCAATATGACAACCTGTAGTCATATTTCCTTTTGTATACTCTTAAGTGGGCAAAATATTTCGTGATATTCATCATAGCCCAATTATTTTACAGGAGGTTCCAAATGGATACAAAAACACTTGCAGAAAGCTATTTTACGGCAGTAAATGAGGGAGGCTGGGAAGATTTCGTAGCTGAAAACTTTGACTATGGCATGTGCGATAGTATAGAAATTCGACAAGGACGTGATGTTTATTTGCAAGGCGCAGGCCAATTCTATGCTTTGAGCCAGCATCTTGAAGTGAAGCAATTACTTGTTGATGGTCGAGCAGTCTCAGCTTTAAATCGCTACCGTCTACATTCTCCTCAAGGAAAAGAACTAGAGC
>NZ_JABXEP010000432.1:0-452 GCF_013372605.1 Myxococcus sp. AM009 | reverse complement strand
CTCATGCGGCCTCCTTGTTCGATTCCAGGAAGTCCTGCGCAAATCGCTGCAGCACACCGCCGGCTTCGTAGATCGAGACTTCCTCATCGCTGTCCAGGCGGCACGTGACGGGCACTTCCACGCGTTCGCCGTTCTTGCGGTGGATGACGAGCGTGAGGTCGGTGCGCGGTTTGCGCTCGCCGATCACGTCAAAGGTTTCGGTGCCGTCAATGCCGAGCGTCAGGCGCGTGGTGCCGGGCTTGAACTCCAGCGGCAACACGCCCATGCCGATCAGGTTCGTGCGGTGGATGCGCTCGAAGCCTTCGGCCACGATGGCCTCCACGCCGGCCAGTCGCACGCCCTTGGCGGCCCAGTCGCGCGAGCTGCCCTGGCCGTAGTCGGCGCCCGCAATCACGATCAGCGGCTGCTTGCGGTCCATGTAGGTCTCGATGGCTTCCCACATGCGCGTGACC
>NZ_JABXEP010000431.1:0-453 GCF_013372605.1 Myxococcus sp. AM009 | reverse complement strand
GACATCATGATTTAAATGACTTTCAATACTTGGATGGAACACTTGTTGCACAGCTGGATGTGCTTGTAACATTTTAATAATTTCAATAACACTGCGATTAATTTGTTCCATACGTAAACCTAATGTTTTAATACCCCTCACAAGTAAATAGCTATCTTGAGGTCCTAAAATGCCACCTGTTGAATTTGAAATAAATGCTAAACGTTCTGCAAGCTTGTCATCCGATGTTGCAACTAAACCAGCAACGACATCACTATGTCCAACTAAATATTTCGTTGCAGAATGCAAGACAATATCGATGCCTAAATCTAATGGATTCTGATAATAAGGTGTCATAAATGTGTTATCAACGACTGAAATCAAACCGTGTTCTTTCGCAATTTCAGCAGACTTTTTAATGTCAGTAACACGTAATAATGGATTAGAAGGTGTTTCAATAAACAACATCTTTGT
>NZ_JABXEP010000043.1:0-52741 GCF_013372605.1 Myxococcus sp. AM009 | reverse complement strand
CCCCTCCCCGAGCTGCCCGCCGCCCCGGACCTGTCCAGCGTGGAGGCCGTCACCGACTTCCTGCGCACCGTGGGCGGCGCGCTGCTGGGAGCCGCGGGCGCGCTGCGCCGGGCGAGCCCCGAGGACCCGCTCGCCTACCGCCTCAACCGCATGGGCCTGTGGCTGCACCTGACCCAGCCGCCCGCCGCGGATGGCAATGGCCGCACCCTGATTCACCCGCTGCCGGACCTGCTGCGCACCAAGCTGGAGACCCTGGAGCAGAACCAGCGCTGGGGTGAGTTGCTGGACGAGTCCGAGTCCGCCCTGGCCCGCCACCGCTTCGCCCTGACGCTCCACCGGTACAGCGCCACCGCCATGGAGGGCCTGGGCGCCGCGTACGCCGGGGCTCGCACCGCGCTGGTGCAGGAGCTGGCCATCCAGCTCCGCAGGATGACCGGCGTGGAGACGCTCCTCTCCACCCTGGGCACCCCGCTCACGGACGACGCCACCCAGGCCTGGCTGCGCGGCCACGTCCTCCGCGCGAGCGCGCCCACGCCCGCCCCTTCCCCCGCGGCGTCGGTGTCCACGGCCCTGGCCCTGGGGCCCCTGACGCTGGGCCCGACTGTCCATGCCGACAGCGCGGCGTTGGAAGCCGAAGCCCGCACGTTGGTGGAGGAGGGCCGCGTTCACGAAGCCGTCATCCGGCTGCAGGCCGCCGTCACCGCCGCCAGCACCGGACGCGCCCGCTTCATCTCCCGCCTGGAGCTGGCGCGGCTGTGTGCCAATGCGGGCCAGTTGCCGCTCGCGCGCGCCGTCTATGATGCGCTGGACGAAGAGGTCTCCGCCCACGCGCTCGACACCTGGGAGCCGGCGCTCGCCGCCGCGTGTCTGGAGGGGTGGCTGCAAACCCGAACCGACGTGGAAAAGGCGTCTGGACCTGTGGCAGTGAAATTTCGAAACCGGTATCGTCGTCTAGCGTTGCTGGACTCTTCCGCCACGCTGCGCGTCGGCGCGTGAAGGACACCCGTCGTACCGCGGCGAAGCGCTCCCTCATGCGACGCCCGCGTCTTCTACGCAGTTTTCAAGGAGAAAGCCGCAGATGAGCAAAGAGAGTTCCGTCGCCCCTACCGAGCGCGTCAATATCGTCTACAAGCCCGCCACCGGCAACGCGCAGGAGCAGGTGGAGCTGCCGCTGAAGGTGCTGATGCTGGGGGACTTCACGGGCCAGGAAGACGCCCGCCCGCTGGAGCAGCGCGCGCCCATCAACGTGGACAAGGCCAACTTCAACGAAGTCATGGCCCAGCAGAACCTCAAGGTCACGCTGACCGCCGCCGACAAGCTCTCAGCCGACCCGGGCGCCACGATGAACGTGTCGCTCCAGTTCAAGAACCTGAATGACTTCTCGCCCGAGAGCGTCGTCAACCAGGTGCCGGAGCTGAAGAAGCTGCTGGAGCTGCGCAGCGCGCTCAACGCCCTCAAGGGTCCCCTGGGCAACCTGCCGGCGTTCCGCAAGAAGCTCCAGGCCATGCTCGCCGACGAAGACGGACGCAAGGCACTCATCAAGGAACTGGGTCTGACCGAAGAGACCAAGTAGCCCTTTCAGGGGGAACCGAATCACCATGGCCAACGAGACCCAGACCCAGAACTCCACGGGCGTCGCCACTGACGCCTCGCTGTCCCTGCTCGACGAAATCCTGTCCGAGGCCAAGCTCAAGCCGAAGGACGAGGGTTACGACGTCGCCAAGCGCGGCGTGCAGGCCTTCATCACCGAGATGCTGGCGCCCAACCGCTCCGAGGAGCGCGTGGACAAGGCGCTCGTCGACGCGATGATCGCTGAAATCGACAAGCGCCTGTCCTCCCAGGTCAACGAAATCCTCCACGCGACGGAGTTCCAGAAGCTGGAGTCCTCGTGGCGCTCGTTGAAGTTCATGGTGGACCGCACCGACTTCCGCGAGAACACCCGCGTGGAGATGCTCAACGCCTCCAAGGAAGACCTGCAGAAGGACTTCGAGGACGCGCCCGAGGTCACCAAGAGCGGCCTGTACAAGCTGGTGTACTCCAACGAGTACGGCGTCTTCGGCGGCAAGCCCTACGGCATCATCTCCGCCAACTACGACTTCAACGTGGGCCCGCAGGACATGGAGCTGCTTCGCAAGTGCGCCTCCGTGGCCGCCATGGCGCACGCGCCCTTCATCGGCAACGCCGCGCCGGAGGTGTTCGGCGAGGAGAGCTTCCTCAAGCTGCCTGACTTGAAGGACCTCAAGTCGCTCTTCGAGGGGCCGCAGTACGCCCGGTGGCACTCGTTCCGCGAGAGCGAGGACGCGCGCTACGTGGGCCTGGCGCTGCCGCGCTTCCTGCTGCGCCTGCCCTACGGTGAGAAGACGGTGCCGGTGAAGGCCTTCAACTTCACCGAGGACGTCGTGGGCCACCACGAGCGCTACCTGTGGGGTCACGCCTCCGTGGCGCTGACCAGCCGCGTGGCGGACTCGTTCGCCAAGTTCCGCTGGAGCCCGAACATCATCGGCCCCCAGTCCGGCGGCGCGGTGGAGAACCTGCCGCTGCACCAGTACGAGGCCATGGGGGAAATCCAGACCAAGATTCCCACCGAGGTCATGCTCACCGAGCGGCGCGAGTTCGAGCTCTCCGAGGAGGGCTTCATCGGCCTCGTCTTCCGCAAGGACTCCGACAACGCGGCCTTCTTCAGCGCCAACTCCACGCAGAAGCCCCGGTTCTTCGGCAACACCCCGGAGGGCAAGGCGGCGGAGACCAACTACCGCCTGGGCACGCAGCTTCCCTACATGTTCATCATGACCCGCCTGGCGCACTACATCAAAGTGCTCCAGCGCGAGCAGATTGGAAGCTGGAAGGAGAAGTCGGACCTGGAGCGCGAGCTCAATCACTGGCTCAGCCAGTACATCTCCGACATGGACGACCCGGCGCCCGCCGTGCGCTCGCGCCGCCCCCTGCGCGCCGCGCGCGTGGTGGTGGAGGACGTGGACGGTCAGCCGGGCTGGTACCGTTGCGGCCTGCAGGTTCGCCCCCACTTCAAGTACATGGGTGCGTCGTTCACCTTGTCCCTCGTGGGCAAGTTGGACAAGGAGTAGAGCCCGTTTCACCCAGCGTCGGTCATTTCAGCTAGTTTAGGGGCTCCAACAAGCCCAGGCTCAAGGTGAGCCTGGGTCCACCAGCGCGCGGACGCGCGCAAAGCGACGAGGTTGAAGTCATGGCTGAATCAGTACACCTGTACCTGAAGGCGAACGGCAGCGACATCAAGGGCGACAGCACGCAGACCAGCCTGGGCCGCGCGGACTCCATCGAGTGCGTCGCGTACAGCCAGAAGGTCTTCACCGCTCGCGAGGCCGGCTCCGGTCTGGCGACGGGCCGCCGCCAGTACGAGGGCATCGAAATCACCAAGCGCATCGACAAGGCGTCGCCGCTGCTGATGAAGGCCCTCTGCGAGAACCAGGTCATCGACGCGACCTTCAAGTTCTTCCGTCCGAACCCGACGGGCGACGGCACCACCGAGCAGTTCTACACGGTGTCCGTCAAGAAGGCCCGCATCAACGCCATCCAGCAGACGGTGCCGAACTCCTTCGTGCCGGCGAGCACCAACCTGCCCCCGATGGAGACCCTCCAGCTGGTGTTCCACACCATCAACTGGACCATCACCCAGGGCGGCGTCACGCACGAGGACACCTGGGACACCCAGCGTTGATGTTCCGTCCCTCCACCGGCCGTCCGTGCAGTGGGCTACGCGGGCGGCCGGGGGTTGGGGTACTCGCGCTGTTGAAGGAATTCCATGGGCTCACGAGGCTTGTTGTCGCGCATCGCTGAAGGCAACGGCACGCTCGCCCCGCCTGGTGACGTCGTTGAATCCATCGCCGAGCACCTGCGCAACCTCCTCAACACGCGCAAGGGAGAGTCCGTGGCCTCACCGG
Organism: Myxococcus sp. AM009; assembly: GCF_013372605.1. Classification (NCBI taxonomy): domain Bacteria; kingdom Pseudomonadati; phylum Myxococcota; class Myxococcia; order Myxococcales; family Myxococcaceae; genus Myxococcus; species Myxococcus sp. AM009. Next base: position 48,824 of record NZ_JABXEP010000043.1, on the reverse strand, counting down.
GCTACGGCATCCTGGACCTGAACGACATCGTCCATTCCTACCCGTCGGCGATACCGCGGATGACGCAGTCCATCCGGCAGGCCATCCAGGACTTCGAACCGCGCCTGAAGAGCGTGGTGGTGCACTACTCCGCGGACCCGGTGGACCCGACGGCGCTGCGCTTCGACATCACCGCCCAGTTGGCCACGCAAAATCGGCGAGGCATGGTGCGGTTCCATACCCAGGTGCACCCGGGCGGGCGCGTGGACCTGTGGTGAGCCGGGTGAATCCAGGGGCGCGTGGCGGAGGGCGAGGATGTTCAGCAAGTATTACCTGAGCGAGCTGTCGTACCTGCGGGAGATGGGACGGGCCTTCGGGCTGGCCAACCCCTCTGTCGCGGGCCTGCTGGTGGAGCGCGGCGCGGACCCGGACGTGGAGCGGCTGCTGGAGGGCTTCGCGTTCCTCGCGGCCCGCATCCGCGAGCGCGTGGACGACGACGTGCCGGAGCTGGTGCACGGGCTCACCGAGCTGCTGCTGCCGCACTACCTGCGCCCGCTGCCGGCCTCCACCATCGTCGAGTTCACCCCGCACCTGCGCGCGCTGCGCGGCCGCTCGCGGCTGGCCGCCGGGGCGGAGGTGGCGTCCCAGCCGATTGACGGCACCAGCTGCGTCTTCCGCACCACCACGGACGTGGACCTGCTGCCGGTGCAGCTCACCGACGCGCTCCTGGACCGCTCGTCCATCACCGCGCCGGTCCTGCGGCTCTATTTCCAGACGACGGAGCAGGGCCGCGCGGAGGTGTTCCGCGAGCAGGGCCTGCGCCTGTTCATCCACGCCGACCTGTCCGCCGCGTCGGTGGTGCTGCTGTGGCTCTTGCGCTACTGCCGCCAGGTGCGCGTGCGCGGCGCGTCTGGCCAGGGAGATGGCCTCAAGCTGCCGGTGAACGCCATCCAACCGGTGGGCTTCCACCGGGACTTCAAGCTGCTGCCCTGGCCCCGCGCCAGCGAGGGCTACCGGCACCTCCAGGAGTACCTGACGCTGCCGGAGAAGTTCCTGTTCTTCGAGGTGCGCGGGCTGGACGCCGCCGCCGGGATGAAGGAGGACCGCTTCGAGCTCGCCTTCCACCTGGAGCGGCCGCCGCCCCTGGATGCGCGCATCCACCGGGAGATGTTCCGGCTGCATTGCGCCCCCGCGGTGAACCTCTTCAGCGTGCCGGCGGACCCCATCCTCCACCGCACGCTGGACCGGGAGCACCTGCTGCGCGCGTCCGACCTGCCCCCCAACCACGCCGAGGTGTACTCGGTGGACACGGTGACGGGCCTGAAGGCCGGGCGCAACGAGCGGCGCGTCTACCGGCCCTTCCACGAGTTCACCCACACCGCGGGCGGGGACGCCGAGCAGTCCTTCTACCGGCTGCGCCGGGCGCCTTCGCCGCTGGACGAAGGCATCGACACGTACATCACCCTGGAGACGCCGCGGAACGTCGCGCCGGAGGTCACCGCCGAGGAAGCGCTGTCCATGGACCTGACGTGCACCAACCGCTCGCTGCCCTCGCGGCTGCAGGTGGGTGACTTGACGGCCTCCACGTCCGCCAGTCCCACGCAGGCGAAGTTCCGGAACATCTCCCCGGTGAGCCGGCCCGCGCGCGCGCCGCTGGGCAGCGAGCTGCACTGGCGGCTGCTGTCGCACCTGGCCGTCAACCAGCACTCGCTGGCGGACGCGGCCGCGCTGCGGCGGCTGATGGACCTGTACAACTTCCATTCGCTCACCGACAACCTGGCGGCGCGCGCCAGCCGCCTGCGCATCAACGCCATCCGCGCGGTGGAGACGAAGCCGGTGACGCGCTTCCTGGAGGGCGCGCCCCTGCGCGGCCACCGCACGCGGGTGGACCTGGACGAAGAGAACTTCATGGGCGTGGGAGACTCGTTCCTCTTCGGCTGTGTGCTGGAGGAGCTGCTCGCCTCCCACGTCACCATCAACTCCTTCAACGAGCTGAGCATCCGGCTTCACCCCTCGCAGACGGAGTTCGCGTGGCTTCCGAGGAACGGCTCCCAGACGCTTTTGTAGAGACGGCCCAGAAGCTGGCCGAGCTGGCGCCCCGGGTGGGCTTCTTCCCCCTGGTGGCGTTCCTGGAGCGGCTGACGTCAGAGGCCACCCGCGTGGGCGGCGCGGGGCCCGTCAACGAGGAGATGATTCGCTTCCGGCACGACCCGTCCCTGGGGTTCCCCTCGGGCGACGTGGCGTCCGTGACGCTGCACCAGGTGCCGGTGCGGGCGGAGGACCCGTATTCGAAGCGTCCGCTCTTCGAGGTGGTGACGCGCTTCCTGGGCCTGACGGGCGCGGTGAGCCCCCTGCCCCACTACCTGGCCGAGGAAGTCGCGCAGGAGGACCCGGACCACCCGGTGCGGCGGGAGTTCCTGGACCTCTTCCACCACCGGCTGCTGTCGCTGCTGTACCGCATCGAGTCGAAGTACCGCGTCACCAGCGAGACGGACACGTCCTTCTCGGACCAGTGGTCCCGGCGCCTGCTGGCGCTGGGCGGGTTCGACACCTACGAGAAGCCCCTGGAGGGCACGCTGCCGACGTGGCGCCTGCTGCGCATCGCCCCGCTGCTGGCCAGCCGGGCGAGGACGTCCGAGCAGCTGGAGGTCGCGCTCGAGGACGTGCTGGGCGACGACCTGGAGGGCGCGCGGGTGGCGGTGCGCCAGTTCGTGGGCCGCTGGGTGGACATCGACGCGCGGGCGCGGCTGGGCCACTCCAACCACCAGCTGGGGCGCAACATGCTGCTGGGCGGCAAGGCCTTCGACCGGACGGGGAAGATTCAAATCCACATCCGGCCGCTGCCCCCGCGCGCCTACAAGCGGCTGATGCAGGAAGGGGACCTGCTACCGCTGGTGCGCGAGGTGGTGTCCCTCTTCGTGAGGGACCCCCTGGAGTACGATTTGGAGCTGGGGCTCACCGAAGGGGTGCAGCACCAGTTCCGGCTCTCCAGCCGGGAGCCGAGCCAGCTCGGGCGGGACACCTGGCTGGGCCTGAGTCAGCAGACGCAGATGAGTGTCCCCGTGGTGAAATGAGTCGTTAGAGCAGGCGGGCGCGAGGCGCGGGGATTTACGTCGCCAGGGGGCGCCCGATATACCGTCCACCACCGCTGTCATTCTTGGGGGCTCCCATTCGCGTCGATCCGAAAGCGCTTGTCCGTCGCCTGACGCCCACGTCTACCCGTCTGCTCGAGGCCGCCGTGGCCCGGGCCAGCGCGGGACGGTTCTATGAAATCGTCCCGGAGCACATGCTGGTGCAGATGTTGGAGCCGGAGGATTCCGACGTCGCGCGCATCCTCCAGCAGTTCGGCGTGGACCGCCGGCACCTGCTGGCCAGCATGGAGCGCGCCCTCCAGGGCCTGCGCGCGGGCAGCTCCGGCCGGCCCGTCTTCTCCGAGACGCTGTTCCAGTGGTTCGAGGAAGCGTGGCTCCTGGCCTCCGTGGAGCAGGGCGCCACGCGGCTGCGCTCGGGCCTGCTGTTCGCCCAGTTCGTCAGCCGGCGCGCGCGCTACACCGCGGAGCTGTTCCCCGAGCTGGACGCCATCAGCCGCGATGAGCTGATGAGCTCGCTGGACGTGGTGCTGCGGCCCTCGCCCGAGAATGTCGAGGTCGCCTCCGCGGATGCCGCGGCCAGTGGCGCCGCGGGTGGCGCGGCCGGCGGCGCGGGTGGCCGTGGAGATGAGGCCCTCAAGCGCTTCGCCACGTCCTTCACGGGCCGGGTGCGCGAGGGGAAGATTGACCCCATCTTCGGCCGGCACCGCGAAATCCGGCAGATGGTGGACATCCTCTCCCGCCGCCGGAAGAACAACCCCATCCTGGTGGGCGAGCCCGGCGTGGGCAAGACGGCGCTGGTGGAGGGCCTGGCCTGGGCCATTGTCCGGGGCGAGGTGCCCGACGCGCTGAAGAGCGTGGAGCTGCTGGGGCTGGACCTGGGCCTGCTCCAGGCGGGCGCGGGCGTGCGCGGCGAGTTCGAGAACCGCCTCAAGGCCGTCATCTCCGAGGTGAAGGCCTCCCCCACCCCCATCATCCTGTTCATCGACGAGGCGCACACCATCATCGGCGCGGGCGGCTCGCAGGGCGGCACGGACGCGTCCAACCTGCTCAAGCCGGCGCTGGCGCGCGGAGAGCTGCGCACGCTCGCGGCCACCACCTGGGCCGAGTACAAGAAGTACTTCGAGAAGGACGCCGCGCTGGAGCGGCGCTTCCAGCCGGTGAAGGTGGAGGAGCCCAGCGAGGAGGACGCGGAGCTGATGCTGCGCGGCCTGCGCCCCACGTACGAAGCGGCCCACGGCGTCATCATCCGCGACGAGGCCGTCACCGCCGCGGTGCGCCTGTCCAGCCGGTACATCTCCGGCCGGCAGCTCCCGGACAAGGCGGTGGACCTGCTGGACACGTCCGCGGCCCGCGTGAAGATTGAGCTGTCCACCCGGCCCGAGGAGCTGGTGCAGCTGGACCAGGAGATCGCCGCGTTGGAGCGCGAGCGCGACACGCGCAAGCGCGACCTCGCCGAGGGCACGGGCGGCCCGGACGAGCAGACGTCCCTGGAGGCCGCCGAGGCGAAGCTGAGCGCCACGGTGGATGCCCGCGCCGCGCTGCACGCGCGCTGGGAGACCGAGCGCACGGCCGTCGCGGCGCTGATGGAGGCCCGCAAGGCCCTGCGCGAGGCCGCGCCGGACACGGACTCGGCGCCCCTGAAGGCGGCGGTGGACGAAGCGGCGGCGAAGCTTTCGGCCACGCGCGGCGAGGTGCCGCTGGTGCACGCGGACGTGGACGCGGACATCGTCGCGCGGGTGGTGGCGGGCTGGACGGGCGTGCCCGTGGGGAAGATGCGCAGCGACCTGCTGGAGTCGGTGCTCAACCTGGAGGACAAGCTCCGGGGCCGGGTGCGGGGCCAGGAGGCGGCGCTGACGAAGGTGGCGGAGATCATCCGCATCTCCCAGGCCGGCATCCGCAACCCGGACACGCCCATTGGCGTCATGCTCTTCGTGGGCCCCAGCGGCGTGGGCAAGACGGAGACGGCGCTGGCGCTGGCCGAAGCGCTCTACGGCGGCGAGCGCTTCATGACGACGCTCAACATGAGCGAGTTCCAGGAGAAGCACACGGTGAGCCGGCTCATCGGCTCGCCGCCGGGCTACGTGGGCTACGGCGAGGGCGGCCTGCTGACGGAAGCCGTGCGTCAGCGCCCCTACTCCGTCGTGCTGCTGGACGAGTGCGAGAAGGCCGACCTGGAGGTGATGAACCTCTTCTACCAGGTGTTCGACAAGGGCTCGCTGACGGACGGCGAGGGCCGCGCGGTGGACTTCAAGAACACCGTGCTCATCCTCACCAGCAACCTGGCCTCGGACCTGGTGATGCGGATGTTCGAGGACGGCGCGCAGCCCACCTCCGAGGAAGTCCTGTCGGTGATTCGCCCCGCGCTCAGCCAGCACTTCAAGCCGGCGCTGCTGGCGCGAATGACGGTCGTCCCCTTCGGCCCGGTGCAGCGCGACGTGATGCGCCAGATCGCCGAGATGAAGCTGGCCAAGCTGGTGAGCCGGCTGCGCACGGCGCACAACGTGGAGACGACGCTGGCGCCGGAGCTGCTGGACGAGCTGGCGCGCCGCTGCACGGAGTCGGAGATGGGGGCGCGCAACATGGAGCAGATTCTCCAGGGCTCGCTGATGCCGGCGCTGTCCCGCGAGCTGCTGCAGCACCTGGTGAGCGGCGCGGTGCCCCCGAAGCTGCATGTGGCCCTGACCGAAGGAGGCGACTGGGACCTCCGGTTCGCCGAGGCCTGAGAGAACCCATGAAACGAACGCTTCAGGCCTCCGCCGTCGCGCTGTCCCTGCTGGCCGGCTGCGCCACCGTCCCCAAGCCGTCGCTGTGCTTCGCCGAGGCGGGCCCCAACGCGCGCTCCTTCCCCACGCCGGACACCTGGTTCGCGCTGCTGCTCCACGGCTACGACAAGGACACGGGCGCCAACCCGCGCCCCAGCGTGGACTGCGCCGGTGCCCCGGTGTGGTGGCAGGACCCGGCCGCGGACGAGTGCGTGGAGGCCGGTCCGGACTCGCAGGCCCTGCCCCCCGCGGAGAAGCTCTCCGAGGAAGACCTCGTCCTGGAGACGCTCCAGGCGGGCCAGCGGCTGGTCTGGGTGCAGACGCGGCGCTTCACCAACGGCGAGGCCGTGGGCCCGGTGGCGCTGGTGGAGACCACCGAGCAGGGCTTCCGGGTGGAGGCCCTGGGCGCGCTGCGCGCCATGGCGAAGCACACCAGGCTGCGCCTGGAGCAGGTGAAGGGCACGCAAATCCTCGTCGCGGAAGGTGACGCGTGCACCTCCGGAGACGAGGAGGTCTGCCGCCGGCACGCGCGCATCATGCCGCTGCGCACCAACCGCTTCTTCAGCGAGTCCGTCTCCAGCGCGAGCCGCGCCTGCCTAGGCGCCGCGTGGTTCCCCCTGTCCCGGGAGATGACCTTCGAGCTGCCCAACGGCCTGCGCCGCAAGTTCGAGCTGACGTCCACCCTCACCTTCGCGGAGGACGGCATCAGCGTGCAGGAGCAGGTGCAGGTGAGCGACTCCGACCCGGCCCAGCCGGACGTGGCCCCGCGCCTCTACCGCCGCGCGCAGGACACGCGGGCCCTGGAGCTGGCGAACAATGCGTTGGTAGGCAACAAGGCGTCACTGTGGTCGCGCATGGTGGAGCAGCAGGTGCGCATTGGTGCTCGCGCGGTGCCAGAGGCCCCCATCTGGGCCATGCCCGCGAAGAAGGCCCCCGCGGACGCCGCGAGCCCGGAGGCGGCCAGCCCACCCGCCAAGGCGGCTGCCAAGAAGCCCGCGGGCGACACCGCGAAGTCCAGCGGCCCCTGAGTCCAGGGCCGCATGGCCCCGCCACCGGCCCCCGTGAGTCTTCGGTTTTCCGAAGCACTCATGGGGGCTTTTCCTATTTGCGCCAAAAGCGTCACGACGACAGAGATAGAGGCGTGGGCCCATGGTGGGCCCCGGAAGGAGCGTCCTGGATGCGAGTTGAAATCCGAGCCCGGAACATCCCCCTCACGGAGACCCTTCGAACCTACGCCGAGCGACGCGTGCGCTTCGCCCTGGACCGGCTGTCCGACAGGGTGAAGGAAGTCGTCGTGCGACTGGAGGATGCCAACGGCCCCAAGGGCGGCGTGGACCAGGTGTGCCGCGTGGCGCTCCGGCTGGAGCACGGGCGGGAGCTGGCCATCGAGTCCTCGGATACGAACCTGCTGGCGGCCATCGACCGCACGCTGGAGCGCGCCAGCAACGCCGTCACGCGGGCGGTGGGCCGCGCGCAGCGCCAGGACGGCGCCCGGCTGCGTGACGCGGCCTGGCAGCCCGACGAGGCCGCCACGCTGACCTGATGTGACGCGGGCACGGCCGCCCTTCCCGGGCGGCCGTGGCCTGTCCCGAAGCGAAAGGATGCAGATGCAGGGCGGCACGGGCGTACTGGAGCGGCTGAAATCCACCTGGGCCCGTGCCCGGGAGCGGCGCTGGGTGCGCTGGGGCGTGGACCTGGCCATGTTCGCCCTCCTCTTCGCGGCGGTGGCCGCGTGGCAGGCGCGGAACCTCCCCGGAGCGGGGACGCCCGCGCCCGCCTTCACCCTCCAGACGCTGGCGGGAGACACCGTGCGGTTGGACGCGCTGCGCGGCAAGCCGGTGGTGCTGGCCTTCTGGGCCCCCTGGTGCGGCGTCTGCGGAATGGAGTCCTCCAATCTCTCGCGGCTGCGCAAGCTCGCGGGGGACTCCGCGCACGTGGTGTCCGTCGCCGTGGCCTACGAAGACGAGGAGGCCGTGCGGCGCTTCGCCCGGGAGCACGCGGTGGACTACCCGGTGCTCCTCGGGGACGACGCCATTCAAGCCGCCTTTCGCGTGAACACCTTCCCCACCGTGTTCTTCCTCTCCGCGGAGGGGCGCGTGGAGCGCGCGGCGGTGGGCTACACCACCCTGGCCGGGCTGTCCTGGCGGCTGGTGCTGTAGCCCTGGCTCACGCCGCGCCTAGAGGCGGATGAGTTCCACGTCATCCATGTGGATGAAGTTGGCGGAGTTGCCCGCCGTGGCGCGGGTGTGGAAGCCCAGCTCCAGGTAGCCTCCCGTGACGGAGATGGGCGGCGTCTCCACCATCGTCCAGCCGCCATACGTTCCCAGGTGGGTGAACACGGGCGCGCACCCGCCACACGTCTTCGCCTGGAGGCGCGACAAGTCGAACGCGCCGCTCTTCCGCACCCACGCGCGGACCTTGTACGTGCCCGACGCGAGCCCCGACACCGACTGGTACGTCCAGACCTCGAAGGGCGTGCCGTTCGTCCAGTGCGTCAGGTGGTAGGCGCCGGTGCGGCCCCCGTTGTACGTCTCACTGAAGTCCGCGGCCTCGGTGCCGTTGGGGCTCCAGGTGGCCCAGCCCGTCATGCCGTTCTCGAAGCTGGCGTTGGTGACGGACGCGGGCGGCGGCGTGCTCCCCGCCTGGTACCAGCGCACCCACTCCACCTCCATCGTCTTCGTCTGGCCCCAGGGCAGGCCAATCGCGTCCGGATGCGGGTGGCCGTACCAGTTTCCGCCCAGGGCGAGGTTGAGGAGGATGTAGTGGTTCTGCTGGAAGGCGGGCTCGTTGTGGTTGAAGACGTTCCCCTGAAGCTGGCCGTCCAGGCGGAAGATCATCTGGTTCGCCGTCCACTCCACTTCATACGTGTGGAAGCCGTCCGCGACGCTGTAGCCGCGGTTGGCGCCCGTGCCCCAGCTCTGCTGCCCGCCATTGGCGAACCAGTGCGCGGCGGACTTCATCCACGAGGCCTCGTTGGAGTGCCATTCGAGGATGTCGATTTCGCCGCTCCGGGGCCACCCGACGTTGGAGATGTTCGCCCCCAGCGTCCAGAACGCGGGCCACATGCCATAGCCGGACGGCACCTTGATGCTCGCCACCAGCTTGCCGTAGCGGCGCTCCACCTTGCCCTTCGAGTGGATGCGGCCCGAGTAGTACGAACGCGGCCCGTAGCCCGCGCAGCGCGAATCCATGGGCGCGTCCGCCGTCCGCTGCGCGGTGAGGATGAGCTTGCCGCCAGCGACGGTGACGTTCTGCGCGCGGGGGTACTCCAGCTCCCCCGTGCCGAAGTTGCAGTTGTTGGTGACGGGGTCGAAGTTGCTCGTCAGCACCGTCCAGTGGGCGGCGTTGAGGCTGCTCCCCGTGAAGTCGTCCTGCCACGCCAGGCGCCAGCCCGCCCCTGGGTCATAGGCCCGCTCGCCCTGCGCCTGCGTCACCAGGGGAACGGCTTCCACGTCGGACAGCTCCGACTCCGGGGAACAGCCGCCAACCAACGCCAGGCTGCTCGCGGCCCACAACATCGAACGCAATGCGTGTCGTTTGTGCATGTCTCACTCCAGGGGGGTTCCCCCTGGGACATAGCCGTCCTCCTCCGCGACGCAAACGGCTTTAGCCGAAATAGTAGATTTTCAGGACTTTTCACCTAAATGGAATAGTCCCCCACGAAGACGGTGGCGGACCGGACGTCGGCGCGCACGGAGTCCCCCTCCACCACGCCCAGCGCGTCGAACTCCGAGCGCGGCACCTCCACCGTGACTTCGTCGCCGCTGGGCAGGCGGAGGAACACCTTCACGTAGCCGCCCACCGGCTTGAGTCGCTCGACGCGGCCGGTGGCGGTGGACGCGCTCGCCGCGCCCGCGAGCGCCTTCGCCAGCTTGATGTCATGGGGGCGGACAAACGCCTGCACCGCTTCACCCTCGCGCGCGGCGGCGGGAGCGGCCACGGACAGCGCGCCCATGGCGGCCCTGCCCGCCTGGACATGGCCATGCAGCACGCTGGCGCCTCCGATGAACGAGGCGACGAAGGGAGACGCGGGCCTGTCATAGATGTCAGCGGGCGAGCCCGCCTGGGCCACGCGGCCCTCGCTCAGAACAACAACGTGCTGGGAAATCTCCAGGGCCTCCTGCTGGTCGTGCGTCACCAGCAGCGTGGTCAGCCGCGTGCGCTCATGCAGGGCATGGAGCCACTCCCGAAGCTCCTCGCGCACCCGCGTGTCCAGCGCGCCGAAGGGCTCGTCCAGCAGCAGCACGCGGGGGCGGATGGCCAGCGCGCGCGCGAAGGCCACGCGCTGCCGCTGACCACCGGAGAGCTGGCCGGGATGGCGGCCGCCCAGGTGCTCCAGTTGCACCATGCGGAGCATCTCCTCCACACGGGCGTCGCGCTCCGCCTTGGGGACGCGCCGGACCTCCAGGCCAAAGGCCACGTTCTGCCGGACGGTGAGGTGCTTGAAGAGCGCGTAGCTCTGGAAGACGACCCCCACGCCGCGCTGCTGCACGGGCATCCGCGTGCAGTCCACGCCGTCGATGAGGACACGGCCCTCGTCGGGAATCTCCAGCCCGGCGACGAGCCGCAGCAGCGTGGACTTGCCCGCGCCGGAAGGTCCCAGCAGCGAGGTGATGGCCCCCTCGGGGGCCTGGAAGGACACCCTGGACACGGCGGGACTGCCACCCTGATGGAACCGGCGGGCGAGCTGCTCGACGACGATGCTCATGACGGCTGACTCCTCCACTCCACGAACTTCTTCACCACCAACGTCACGAGCGCGAGCAGCGTCAGCAGCGACGCCACGGCGAACGCGCCGGCCAGGTCGTACTCGTTGTAGAGAATCTCCGCGTGCAGCGGCAGCGTCGTCGTCACGCCGCGCACGTGGCCGGACACCACGGACACGGCGCCGAACTCGCCCATTGCTCGCGCGTTGCAGAGGATGACGCCGTACAAGACGCCCCACTTCACCTTCGGCAGCGTGACGCACAGAAACGTCCGCCAGCCGCTCGCGCCCAGCGTCAGCGCCGCCTCTTCCTCGTCGCTGCCCTGGGCCTCCATTACCGGCAGCAGCTCGCGCGCGACGTAGGGGAAGGTGACGAACACCGTGGCCAGGACGATGCCGGGCACGGCGAAGATGACGCGCACGTCATGCTCCAACAGCCACGGCCCCAGCCAGCCCTGTCGGCCGAAGAGCAGCACGAAGATGAGCCCCGCGATGACGGGTGACACGCTGAAGGGCAGGTCGATGAGCGTCATCAACAACGAGCGTCCCCGGAACTGGAACCGCGCGATGAGCCACGACGCGGCCAGTCCGAAGACGAGGTTGAAGGGCACGGCGATGGCCGCGGCCAGCAGCGTCAGCCGCATGGCCGCCAGCGCCGTCGGGTGCGTCAGGGCGGAGACGTAGGCCTCCCAGCCCTTCTGGAAGGCGAAGGTGAAGACGGCCACCAGCGGGATGATGAGGAAGACGCCCAGCAGCAGCACCGCCGCGCCAATGAGCCCCCAACGGACGAACGCCGGGACGCTCAGGCTGCGCGCGCCCCGGCGCAGGACAAGGGTGGACGGAGGCATGGCGCTCACGCTCCCGGCCGGGCTTCCAGCCGGCGCTGGCTCCAGCGATGGAGCAGGTTGACGGCCAGCAGCAGGGAGAACGACGCCCCCAACATAACGATGGCGATGGCCGTCGCCCCCGCGTAGTCGTACTGCTCCAGCCGGGTGATGATGAGCAGCGGGACAATCTCCGTGCGCATCGGCATGTTGCCGGAGATGAAGACGACGGAGCCGTACTCCCCCAGCGCGCGGGCGAAGGCCAGCGTGAAGCCGCTGAGCAGCGCGGGGAAGAGCGCGGGAAAGAGGACGCGCCGGAAAACCTCCCACGGAGAGGCGCCCAGCGTTGCCGCGGCCTCCTCCACGTCCACGTCGATGTCCTCCAGCACGGGCTGCACGGTGCGCACCACGAAGGGCAACCCGATGAACGTCAGCGCGATGGCCACGCCCACGGACGTGTAGGCCACCTTGAGGCCCAGCGCTTCGAGGTACTGGCCGTACCACCCCTTCGCGGAGAACAGCGTCGTGAGCGTGAGCCCGGCCACGGCGGTGGGCAGCGCGAAGGGCAGGTCCACCAGGGACTCCAGCACGTCGCGGCCGGGGAAGCGGTAGCGCACCAGCACCCAGGCCACCAGCAGGCCGAAGACGGCGTTGGCGAGCGCGGCGGCCAGCGAGGCCCCGAAGCTGAGCCGGTACGCGGCGAGCGCGCGCGGCGTCGTCACGGTGCCCCAGAACTCCTCCCAGCTCAGGGAGAAGGTCCGCAGGAAGAGGCTGGAGAGCGGGATGAGGACGATGAGGCCCAGGTAGAACCAACTGAAGCCCAGTGACAGACGGAACCCCGGGAGCACCCGGTGGCGAGTTGGACGGGACATGGCGAGGTGTCCTCAGTCCGCGCGGGGCGCGTAGATGCGGTCGAAGAGGCCGCCGTCGGCGAAGTGCGTGGCCTGCGCCCGCCGCCAGTCCCCCGCGACCTCCGCCAGCGTGAGGCGCTTCAGGCCAGGGAAGTCAGACGCATGCTTCGCGGCCACGGCCTCCGAGCGCGGCCGGAAGTGATGCCGCGCGGCGATCTCCTGGCCGTCTTCCGAAGAGAGGAACGCCAGGTACGCCTCCGCCACCGCCCGGGTGCCCCTGCGGTCCACGTTGTGGTCCACCAGGGCGACGGGCGGCTCGGCGAGGATGCTCACCGAGGGCATGACGACCTCGAACCGCGCCTTCCCCAGCTCACGCGTGAGGAGGAAGGCCTCGTTCTCCCACGCGAGGAGCACATCCCCCAGGCCCCGCTCGGCGAAGGTGGTGGTGGCGCCCCTCGCGCCCGAGTCGAGCACCGGCACGTTGCGGAACAGCTTCTCCACATACGCCTGGGCCCGAGCCTCGCTGCCGCCCTGGCGTCTCAGCGCCTGTCCCCACGCGGCCAGGTAGTTCCACCGCGCGCCGCCCGACGTCTTCGGGTTCGGCGTGATGACGGTGACGTCCTCGCGCACCAGGTCGTCCCAGTCACGGATGGCCTTGGGATTGCCCTGGCGCACCACGAAGACGATGGTGGACGTGTACGGCGCGCTGTCGTGCGGAAGCCGTGCCTGCCAGTCCGCCGGAATCAGCCGCGCCTTCTCGTGCAGCATGTCCACGTCGTACGCGAGCGCCAGCGTCACCACGTCCGCCCTCAGTCCTTCGATGACGGACCGGGCCTGCTTGCCGGAGCCCCCATGTGACTGCTGGATGGACACCTGCTGGCCACGCGTGGCCGCCCAGTGCTTCGCGAAGGCGGCGTTGAGGTCCTCGTAGAGCTCCCGCGTGGGGTCATAGGAGACATTGAGCAGCGTCACCGTCCCGTCGGATGGCGCGTCACCAGCGGAGCGCGAACAGCCCGCCACCGACAGCAGCAGGGCCAACGGCATCCAGTTCCTGGCGCGCAGCAGCGCGTGACGTTCCATGCGGGACCTCGGGGTGAAGCAAGGGGCCACGCGAGAAAGTCAAAAGCCCACTCCCTCGCGGGCAGTGGGCTTTCCGAAACAACTCAGCCAGGGCACTCAGGCCACTGGCGGACGGACGCCCACCGCGGATGCCGGACAGCAGCAACACGTCTGGTGGGTCGAGCGCGTCATCAGTCTCCACACGATGCCCTGGTGCCCGCGGCGCTGTCAACGCGACCGGCCGAAATCTCCAGGGACTCCAATAAATACTAGAATACCAGGAACTCCCCTCTCCTTCCCCCAGGAGCCACATGCCCCCTCGAACTCGTCCCGCGCTCGCGCTGCTCGCGGCGCCGCTGCTGACACTCCCTTTGCTGTCCGCCACCGAGGCCACGGCGGCGGAGCGGCCGTCGCTGGTGAACACGCGCATCACCCACGTCTACGGCGCCAATGGCCATGCCTCCACCGTGGACGGGCGCATCTTCATTGGCAACGTGCGGGAGGACCACGCTAATGAACAGACGACCTGGCAGGCGCGGGTGTTCCGCCCCGAAGCGCTCACCTATGACAGCGAGGGCAAGCCCCAGTTCGCGAACACCTTCTCCCCGGGGCGCAGCACCTTCGTCCGCAATGGAGAGAACGCGCTGACCTTCTGCTTCTCCAACCCGGCGGCGCCGTACACGTTGTCCGGCGGTGTGGCCGTGTACACGCCGTTCGTCTTCGATTCGCGGATGTACAACGGGGCCAACGTCTTCCGGCGTCGGCCCATCGACGTGCGCGTCTCGCAGCCCTTCACGGCGCAGGCGGACATCGCGTCGTTCACCACCGGCAACCTGGAGCCGCTCACCACCGTCAGCGGCGCGAGCATCCGAGGCATCGAGCCGTCGATGACGTCCGACGGCCGGCTCTTCATCTACCAGGGCGGCCCGCAGAACAACGGCACCATCGACTACCTCATGTATTCGTACAACCCGACGCCGTGCGCGGCCTCGGGTTGGAGCGACCCGCGCCCGCTGTCGATGATGTTCAACGACCCGAACCCGGGCCTCAAGCGCTACCCCCTGGCGTGGCAGCCGCTGAAGGCCGCCACCGGTGAGGCCTTCGGCACCACCACCACCGCGAGCACGCTCATCCGCGGCGCCTACGCGTGGGTGGACCACGAGGGCCGCAACGTCCTCTTCACGGCGGTGCGCTACACGGACGGCGCGCGACGCGAAGCCGTCAGCCTGATGGGCGCGGACACGCACTTCACCGCGTACCACATCGACGGCGCCATCAACACGGACCGCAGCGACCTGGCGCACCTCTTCTACTCCAGCCCCATGTGGAACCTGGAGCAGGAGCGCCACCCGGCGCAGAACTTCCCCGCGGGCTCCAGCAACGAGGACCACTACCTGCCCGCCACCAAGACGCATGACGTCCTTCCTCTCTTCGGCAGCAACACCCAGGACTACAACGAGGTCGACGTCGGCGACTTGAGCAGCCCCTTCCAGGTGCTGTTCCTGCCCATGAATGAGCTGGTCAACCGGGGTGGCGAATACGACCTGACGAGGACGCCGGACCTGTCGGGCCACTTCTTCACGGGCACCCTCACCGGCACCGCGAGCATCTCCCCCGACAACGCGACGACCCAGCCGCCCTCCGGTTCGCTCTGGGAGCCCCACGGCAAGGGCAAGGCGCTGGTGCTCCCGGGTGGCGGCGCGCTGACGGTGAACCTCATGGACACGAGCGGCACCATCCCCGGCGTGGGCGGCCTCGCGCGCGGCTTCTCGGTGCAGTTCGCCGTGCGCCCCGACGCGGCCATCAACCAGGGCTGCACCGGCAACCCCTACCGCTACCTCCTGCAGAAGCCCGGCGGGCTGGACGTCATCTACGAGTCCGACCACACCGTCCAGACCTCGTTCGTCATCAACGGCCAGCGCGTGCGCCTGGGCCGCAGCCCCGCGCTCCCTCGCGGCGTCTGGACGCACCTGGCCTATACGTGGGACGGCGTCACGGGCACCTTCCACGAATACATCAACGGCGTGTCCACCGGACGCGCGCTCCCCGTCGCCGCGGGCACCCTGCGCCTGGGCACCGGCACGCTGTCCGTGGGCGCGGGCGTCGCGCTGGACACGCAGACCTGCCCCGCCAACGGCGAGGGCTCCTTCCGAGGCGCCATCGACGAGGTCCGGCTGTTCAGCAACGCGCGCTCGAACCGGACCGTCTGCATGTCCTCGCACGGCGCCGACTGCAAGGAGGCCGCCATCCAGGGAGACCCCACGGAGGGCCAGTTCGGCATGAGCCAGCAGCACCCGGACTGCGACAGCCAGAGCGCCCTGGGCTCCACGGCGTGCACCGTGTCCATGCACCGCGTCTGCGCCCAGCGTGGGGCCAGCCACGCGCTCGACAACAGCCGGAACATCCTGGAGACGATTCAGCAGCTCGTCGGCAACCGTCCGCCCATCTCCCTCATGGGCGTCCCCGCCAGCGCGGATGCCACCACGGTGAACGTGGCGTGCGGCCCCATCCAGCACCAGGCCCTGGCCGTCACCTTCGAGGAGCTCGCGCGCAAGCACGACGGCTGCGCGGATGACCGGGCCGCGCAGTCCACGGCGTGCAGCGCGGCCTCCAGGCGCTGGTGCGGGGACCGGGGCTGGACGTCGGGCCAGTTCTTCGAGCTCACCACGCGGCCCTGGGTGGCCTGCTTCAACTCGGGCCTCATCCAGAACGTCCCCCGCGCGCAGTTGGGGCCCGCGTCCACGTCCGGCAACCTGACCTCCGCCGCGGCCCGGCTGGAGTTCAGCGCTTGGTGCCAGCAGCGCGGCTATGGCGCGGGCATCGTCCAGGAGCTGCCTTCGAGCACGACGGCGGAGGTGCACTGCTTCCACCCCGCCGCGACGGTGCCCTGGCGCTTCAACCCCTGACAACTCCGACGGACTGTCAGGCCGGACCCGCGTCGTGAGCGGGTCCGGTCAGCTCCCGAGGGCTCACGCCGTCACGCACGGCACCGTTTTCACCCGGGCCCTCACCCATGAACTTCCGTTTTCAATGCTGGTTGCAGCGGCACGTCAGCGGCCGGGTGACGCTCACGCCGCTGGCGCTGCGCCATCTCGCGGTGCACGCGGACTCGCTGGACGCCGCCACCGAGGAGCTGACGCTCGCGCTGGACGACCAGCTCTCCCGCGTCCACCCGCGGCGCGTGCCGGAGTTCATCGCCCCCACCGGGGGGACGCTCGAAACGGTGGAGCTGCCCGCGCTTCCCGTCTGGGGCGCCGAGGAGAATCACTTCGCGCCGCTGACGCTGTCCGCCGTGGTGGCCCCCACGCTCAATGCCTTCCTGGGCCTCCACGCGCCACGCCTCGACAGCCACCACTGGTTCCAGGGCGAGGCGCTTCCCTCCGAGGCCCAGGAGCTGCTGGCAGACCGCCTGGAGGGAATGTCCGACGCGGAGCGCCTCGCCCTGCGCCCGGATGGCACGGAGTCCCTGCTGGAAATCGAAGTGAGGGCCAGCCCCGTGGCCCTGTCGGACCTCACGCCTCGCGAGCTGCACCGGGACCTCCGTCCACCACCACGCCCACCGGACGCGCCCGCCGCCCCGGAGGACGACGAGAGAGAGGACGACGAGGACGAAGACGCGGAGGCGCTGGACCTGGACAGCTGGGAGCCACGCCGCCGCGCCGCGCATCGGGCCCCGGGTGAGCCGCCCGCGAAGCCGCCGCCCACGCCCACCCTGGACAGCGTCGGCGTGGCCTGGCACCGGCTGGCGCAGGAAGGGCAGCTCGACGCGGCCTACGAGCAGGAGGCGCTGGTCACCCTGCTCCGGAACCGGCTCGCGGCCAAGGACGCCGAACCGGTGGTCCTGGTGGGACCTTCGGGCGTGGGCAAGACGTCGGTGCTCCACGCGCTCGCCCAGTCGCTGCGCGCCCCCACCGCCACCGACGCCGAGCGCGCCCGCCCGTTCTACTTCCTCGACGGGAGCCGGCTCATCGCGGGCGAGGGCTTCTTCGGAGACTGGCAGCAGCAGGTGCTGCGCGCCTTCCGTGAGGCCACCGAGGCCCGGGCCCTGCTGTCCCTGGGCCATGCCGCCGAGCTCCTCGACGCGGGCAAGAGCGCCCACAGCGACCAGAACGTGGCCCAGTTGCTGCTCCCGCTCCTGGCGGCGCGGGATGTCACCGTCGTGGCGGAGGCCACGGAGGAGACCTGGGCGCAGGTGGAGCGGCGCAACACCAGCTTCGCCCGGCTCTTCTCGGTGGTGCGCGTCGCGGAGCCCACGGCCGACGCGCTTGGCCGCATCGTCGCCAAGGTGGCGGAGGACGACGCGGCGGCCACCGCGATGCAGGTGCACCCCGACGCGCTCGACGAGGCGCGCTTCCTGTGCCGCCGCTTCCTGCCCTACGGCGCCCAGGTGGGCAACACCGTGGCCTTCGTCCGCCGGCTGCTGGCGTCGTGTGCCCAGGCCTCGCGCACCGCCGTCACCCGGCTGGAGGCCATTCGCCAGTTCGCCTCGGAGTCCGGCATCCCCGAGCACCTGCTCCGGGACGACCAGCCGCTGGAGTCCGCCCACGTGCGCGACTTCCTGGCCTCGCGGGTGATGGGCCAGGACGCCGCCGTGGAGCGCGCGGCCTCGGTGGTGTCCGTCCTCAAGGCCGGCATGTCCGACGTGAGGCGCCCGATGGGAGTGCTGCTCTTCGTGGGCCCCACGGGCGTGGGCAAGACGGAGCTGTCCAAGGCGCTGGCGGAGCTGCTCTTCGGTGCGAAGGAGCGCATGGTCCGCCTGGATATGGGTGAGTACGCCGGTCCGGACGCCCTGCTGCGGTTGATGGGGGACGGAGAGACGCCGGGCTACCTCACCTCGGAGGTGCGCCGGCAGCCCTTCTGCGTCGTGCTGCTGGACGAGGTGGAGAAGGCCCACCCCGCCGTTCACGATGCGCTGCTGGGCGTCCTGGGCGAAGGCCGCCTCACCGATGCCTCCGGGCGCTTCACGGACTTCCGCAACGCCCTCATCATCCTCACCAGCAACCTGGGCGCGGACACCCTGCGCGCTCGCGTGGGCTTCGATGCGTCGGGTGGTGCCCCGGACCTGGCCTCCCTGCGCGCGCACTACCTCTCCGAGGTGCAGCGCTTCTTCCGGCCGGAGCTGTTCAACCGCCTGGACGACGTGGTCGTCTTCTCGCCGCTGTCCGCCCCGCTGCTGCGCCGGCTGGTGGTCCGCGAGCTCGAGGCCGTGTGCCGCCGTCCAGGCCTCTCGCTCCATGATGCCCTGCTGGAGGTCACCCCCGCCGCGCAGGACTGGCTGGCCCTGCGAGGCTTCGACGCGCGGTATGGCGCCCGTCCCTTGAAGCGCGCGCTGGAGCGCGAGCTGGTGGTCCCCGTGGCGGACTGGCTCGCGGCGCATCCCCGCTTGGGGCCGGCGAGCCTCACGGTGGACGCGGGAGCCACGGGGCTCGAAGTGCGCGCCGAGTCCCTGGGCGACGCCGCCGAGGGCGGAGGCCGGGAGGCCATCGAGCGCATCCTCGAGGAAGCAGCCACCGTGCGCGCGGAGGTCCAGCGTTGGAGCCGCTGCGCGCCCATGAACTCCCTGCGCCGCGTCCTGGCCGTCTTCGACAAGGTCTCCCGGCACACCGCGTACTGGGAGGAGCGGGCCCTGGCCGAAGAGAACTCGCGCAAGTCGTCGGAGGCGCGAGCGCTGGAACAGGCGCTTCGGGAGTGCGCCCAGCAGGCGGAGGCCATCGAGGACCTGCTCTTCGAGGCCCACCTGTCCAGGACCGTGGAGCAGGTGGAGTCCCTGAGCCGCGAGGTGCACCAGGTGAAGGCGGCGTTCTCGCGCCTCCGGCAACGCATCTATTCCTCCCTCTTTCCCCCGTCACATGGCGCGACCCTCATCCTGGTGCCAGGACGCGGCGCGTGGAAGCAGGCGCGCATGCTCGCCGCGGCCTATGAGCGGTGGACCCAGAAGGCGTCCCTGGCGAAGTGGCGAGGCCTGCTCACCGTCCCCGAACGCAAGCCCGGCGAAAAGGCCTCGCGCGCCCCTCCGCCGCCCCAATGGCGGAAGGTCGACGATGATGACTTCGACAAGCGCGTCGTGCAGCCGGTCGCCTATGCGCTTCAAGTCAAGGGCGGCCCCCACGCCCTGCTGCTCGCGGGCGAGCACGGTCTGCATCGCTTCATCGAAGGCAGTCAGATTTCGATGGTGCATGCGTTCTTCGAGCCGCGGGCCCTCTCGCTGTTCGACCTCTCCTCCCACGAGCAGTTGCAGAAGCGACTGCCGAAGAACGAGGTCCGTCAGGTGCGCCTGTCGGGCATCGGCTCCGGCCAGGGGTCGCTGTCGGACCTGCGCACCGGGGTGCAGCAGCGCTTCGGTCCGGAGGGGTTTGAGTTGGAGCCCCTGCTGGAGCCCTGGATGCAATGGCACGTCTTCAACAGCCGGGACGAGGACTGACGACATGGACCTGAAGCTTCCCTTCGTGGTGGCCCCGCTCGGCGGCCGGCTCGTCGAGGCCTGGGTGCCCGCCTTCTTCCCGGCGCTGCACAAGGTGGGGCCCAGCCTCTCCATGCTGCGAGACGAGCTCGCGCTCGGCGTCATGGAGCGCTTCGAGCGCGAGTCGCCCTCCCAGGTGGCGCGGTACCAGCTCCCGCCCCACTTCGCCCTGAAGCACGTCACCGTCGATGCGGAAGGCAGGGACCGGGAGAAGAACCGGCGCGTCGTCCTCCAGGGCACCATGTCCGTGCTGCTGGAGAAGTGGCCCCGTGACACCTTCTGGGTCGTCACCCCCACCCGGCTCCCCGCCGCGCGCTTCGCGCTGAACCAGCCCGCGGACCTGCCCCAGGCGCTCGCGCGGCGGCTGGTGGCGTGGTGCCTGGAGCACAACCTGGACGCCCTGGACGCGCACTGGGCCCAGGGCCGGGAGCAGCTGGAGCTCCTGGAGGTGGATGCCTATGCGCCCTCCGTGCTCCCCCGCACGCCGCCGCGACCGGCCCAGCCCGCGCGACGACGCCGGACGAAGCACCCGGCGAAGGAAGACACCGCACCCGAGACGCCCGAGCAGCGGGAGCAACGCCGCAACCGACGCCGCCTCACCTTGGTGGAGCTCCGGGCCGTGGCGCGCAACCTGAGCCACGGCGCTCGGGACGGCACGCTGGAGCGCTGCTTCGGCCGGGAGGCCCTGGTGCGCGAGCTCGTGGAGGCGCTCGAAGGCCGCGAGGGCTCCGCGCTGGTGCTGGTCGGGCCACCTGGCGCGGGCAAGACGGCCCTGATTCACGAAGTGGTGAGCCGGCTCACCGCCCGGCAGGACGCCGCGGGCGTGCGCCGCGACGTGTGGCGCGTGGACGGCAACCAGTTCATCGCCGGCATGATGTACGTGGGCCAGTGGGAGGCCCGCGCGCGGGGCGTGGTGAAGGAGCTGACGGAGGTCGGCGACCTGCTCTACGTGGACGACCTGGCCTCGCTCGTCTACGCGGGGCGCACGCGCAATGAGCGCACCAACGTCGCGCAGTTCCTGGAGCCCCACATGGCCCGGGGCGAGCTCACGGTGCTCGCCGAGTCCACGCCCGAGCGCTTCGAGCGCGTGCGGGAAGAAGCTCCGACGCTCGCCTCGCTCTTCCGCGTCATCCACGTCCCCGCGCTGGATGCGCGCGCCACGCTGCCCGCGCTTCTTGGCACCGTGCGCGAACTGGAGGCGGACAGCACGGACAGCGCGGTCCGGCTCTCGCCGCTGGCGCTGGAGACCTTGCTCTCCTTGCAGGAGCGCTTCGTGTCGCACGAGGCGTTCCCGGGCAAGGCCGTCCGCCTGCTCCGACGGGTCATGGCCCGACAAGGCGTCAGCGCCCTGGGCACCCGACGCTTCTCGTCGGGGGACGTCATCGACGCGATGCGGGAGCAGACGGGCCTCCCGGACTTCATCCTGGGCAGCGCCCAGCCGAAGAAGCGCGAGGCGCTGACGTGGGAGCTGCAGCGGCAGGTGGCGGGCCAGCCCGAGGCCGTGGACGCCGTGGTGGACGCCATCCTCACGTTGCAGTCCGCGCTCCAGCCGTCCGACAAGCCCCTGGCCACCTACCTCTTCGTGGGCCCCACGGGCGTGGGCAAGACGGAGACGGCGAAGGCGCTCGCGCGGACGCTCTTCGGCGGGGAGCAGCGGCTCATCCGCTTCGACATGTCGGAGTTCGTCACGTCCTCCAGCATCACCCGGCTGCTCGGGCGGCCCGGCGCGCCCGACGGCGAGCTGACCACCGCGCTGCGCACCCAGCCCTTCTGCGTGGTGCTGTTCGACGAGGTGGAGAAGGCCCATCCCCGCGTGTTCGACGCCCTCCTCCAGTTCCTCGGAGAGGGGCGGCTGACGGACGGCGCGGGACGCACGGTGGATGCCCGGCAGTCCGTCGTCGTGCTCACGAGCAACCTCGGCGTGCGCGAGGCCGCCACCCACACCGGCTTCCACCGCACCGCGGACAGCGCGGAGGCGCACTACCTCTCCGCCGTGCGCGCCTGGTTCCGCCCGGAGTTCTTCAACCGGCTGGACCGGGTGGTGCCCTTCCGTCCACTCACGCCCGCCGCGCTGCGCGTGGTGGTGGACCACGCGCTCGAAGCCCTGCTGTCGCGTCATGGCATCCGGCAGGGCAACGTGCTGGTGGAGGTCGAGCCGCGCCTGCTGGACCTGCTGGTGGAGGAGGCCTACGACCCGCGCTACGGCGCCCGCCCCCTCAAGCGCGCCCTGGAGAAGCGCCTCACGTTGCCCCTGGCCCACCACCTGGTGCGACGGAGCGCGGACGACCTGGCGCGCGTGGAGCTGCTGCGAGATGGCGACGACCTGCGCGTGTCGGTGGAGCTGCTGGTCAACGCACCCGCGTGGACACCCGAGCGGCCGGCCGCTGCTTGGACACTGGCGGAGGTCTCCCGCCTGCTCGAGGAGACCGGCTCGCGGCTGGAGGCGTTGATGGCGGAGGAGGTGCCCGAGGCAGGGGATTTGGAGGAGCGGCTGCACCGGCTGGCACTCGAGGCCACGGACATCCGCGACTACGAGCTGGTCCCGCGCGAATTCCAGGACGCGCAGTCGCCTGAGTCCACCGTGAAGCAGCGCCTGACTTCGCACTCGAATCACGTGGGCCACCTGGGCCTGCGGCAGCGCCCTGCCTACGAGGAGCGCCCGCTGCACGTCTCGAACGAAGAACAGCTCCGCCGCGCACAGCCCCGGGTGCTGGCCCTTCGCGATGAGACGGCCTGGGTTGAACATCAGCTCACACACCTGGCCCGGGGGGCGGACGTCGTGACGGTGTTGGTGGAGGGGCTCGGCGACGCGCCGCCCTCCGCGGTGTGGACCGTGGCGCACTCCCTCCCCTGTGCCCTTGGGGAGACGGCGATGTACCTGGAAGCCGTCCATGCCGACGGGCGCTCCGAGTGGTTCCGCCATGGAGACGAGCGGTCCGAGGACCTGGCGCTGCGGCGTGTCGCCGTGCGGATGTCGGCCATCGGCCTGCGCGAGGTGCTGGCGCCCCTTCGAGGTTATGCGCTGGTGGACCTCGTCCACGGAGATGGGCCGCGCCAGGTCCTGGTCCGCGTGGAGCACCTGTCCGAAGACGTGGGGCGGCTGGAGGACGTGCCGCGCGTGATGGCGACATGGGATGAGGCCGTCGTCCGCGAACGCGAAGCCCGCGGGAGCAGCGCCGCGTCAGTGGCCGCGGCCAGCCACGTCATCCTGCGTGGCCGCGAGGGTGTCACGACCGGACGGCCCCACGACTCGACCGAGCTCACGCACGTCGCGAGCGGACGCCGCCCCGGAGAGGCGCTCGCCTGGGCCGCGAGGGTGCTCCGGAAACCTGGCCAGGGACACGACTGACATGGAAAAGAACGTCCACCTCTTCGTGCGTACCTATCCCGGGCTGGGCGTGGCGGCCCACGTCCTCACCCACCCACACCTGGCGGCCTTCGCGCCGACGCTGCACGCCGCGAGGCTCGACATCGCGGCGGTGGTGGGGCGGCTCCTCAAGCGAGGCGAGCTCTGGGACGAGGAGACGCACTGGAGCGACTTGCGCCAGCGGAAGACGACGCTGACGGTGCGCGCGCTCGAACACGGGAAGATGCTGTCCGTCCCGCTGCGCCTCACCGTGCTCACGCACGGGGTGAAGGCCCGCACCGCACGCAAGGGGGCATCGGCGCGCCAGTCCCTGCGAGTGTGGGTGCCCCGTGTGGACGTCAAGGGCACGCTGTATGACGCGGCGGACCTGGAGCCCTTCGTCGAGGAGCTGGTCCGCCACGAGCTCTACCTCGCGCCGCTCGACCGGCTGCACGCGCTGGCCTACGTGGGCGAGGAGCAGGTGGAGACGCTGTCGGTGCCTGTCCGCTTCCGGGACACGCCGCGTGCCCGCGCCGTCGATGCCGCGAAGCCGCAGCGGCGCCAGGCGCCACCACCCGGGCTCGCGGAAGCCAGCCGGTGCCTCAATGAAGAAGCGCGCGCGGGCTTGCTGGAGCGCGCCTGGGAGCGGGATCTGGAGGTGTCCCGGCTCGCGGAGGCCGTCACCTCGCGCACCCGCGCCAGCGTGCTCCTGGTGGGCCCGTCATCCGTGGGCAAGACGGCCCTGGTCCATGAGCTGGTGCAACGCGCGGAGGCGGCCACCCCGGGTTCGCCGCTCCACGGGCTGGAGGTCTTCAGCTCCTCCGGGGGCCGCATCATGGCGGGCATGCGCTACCTGGGGCAGTGGCAGGAGCGCGTGAAGCACATGGTGGAGGCCCTGCGTGTCCGCCGAGCCGTGCTGCACCTCGACAGCCTGTCGGAGCTGCTCTCCCTGGGTGGCGGGGACACGGGGCTGGATGTGGCGCGTCAGCTCCTGCCCGCGTTGGAGAGCGGCGAAGTTTCACTCGTCCTGGAGGCGACCCCCGAGGACGTGGCCCGCGCGGAGCGGACCCACGCCGCGTTCCTTCAATCGCTCCGGCACATCGCCGTGGCGCCCCTGTCAGCCCAGGCCGCGCGCACCGCGCTTCTGCAGGCCTCGCATCGGGTGGGCCGCGCGCGCAAGGTGCGCTTCACGCCCGATGCGCTGGACCGCGCGGGCGAGCTCACGGAGCGCTTCGGCTCGGGCCCTCTGCCCGGAGGCGCGGTGTCCCTGCTGCGCGCCGCCAGCACGGAGCCCGGCGCGGCCGGAGACGTGAACGCCGCCTCGGTGACGCGCGCCTTCTGCACCCGGACCGGCTACCCGCTCGAGCTGGTGGACTCCGCCATCCGGTTGGACCCGGACGCCCTGCTCCGCCGCCTCCGCGAGCGCGTGGTGGGCCAGGACGAGGCCACCCTCCTCCTGCGCAACCTGGTCGTCACGCTGAAAACGGGCCTGGCGGACCCCTCGCGTCCGCTGGGCGCCTTCCTGCTGCTGGGCCCCACGGGCGTGGGCAAGACGGAGTCGGCGCTCGCGCTGGCGGAGTACCTGTTTGGCGACGTGGCCCGGCTGGCGCGCTTCGACATGGCGGAGTACGCCGCGCCCGGCAGCGCCACCCGGCTGGTGGGAGAAGCGGGCGGCCAACAAGGCAGCCTGGCGCGGCGCGTCCGCGAGCAGCCCTTCGGCGTGGTGCTGCTGGACGAAGTCGAAAAGGCGGACGCGGGCGTCCATGACCTGCTGTTGCAGGTGCTGGGCGAAGGCCGGCTCACCGACGCCACGGGCCGCACCGTCAGCTTCCGCAACACCGTGGTGCTGCTCACCAGCAACCTGGGCGCGGACAGCGCGGGGCGCTCGCTGGGCTTCGGGGAGCGCGGCGTCCAGGAGCGGGCGGCGCATTACCTGGGGGCCGCGGCGGCCTTCTTCCGGCCCGAGCTGCTGAACCGGTTGGACCGGGTGGTGCCCTACCGCGCGCTCACGGAGGACGTCATCGAAGCACTCGCCCGGCGCGCGCTGGAGGCGGCCCTCTCTCGCGAGGGGCTCAGCCGCCGGGGCGTGAAGGTGGCCTTCGACGAGGACGTGGTGAAGCACCTGGCGCGCACCGGCTTCGACGCACGCTATGGGGCCAGGCCGCTCAAGCGCGCCGTGGAGCAACAGGTGGTCGCGCCCCTGGCGCGGTGGCTCGCGGCCCAGGCCACCAGCGCTCCGCCCCAGGTGGTGCTCCGCGTGGGAGCGGAGGGGCGGATTGCGTTGAGCGGCCTCGAATGACCTCCGAGGCCGCCCAGGCCAGCGATGGACGCCGTGCGTGGGCGTGCGGTGCGGCCTAGCCCTTGAGGTTCTGGGCCACGAAGTCCCAGTTCACCAGGTGCGTCAGGAACGTCTCGATGAACTTGGGACGCGCGTTCCGGAAGTCGATGTAATAGGCGTGCTCCCACACGTCGATGGTCAGCAGGGCCTTCTGGCCGTGCTTCATCGGCAGGTCGGCGTTGCCCGTCTTGGTGACCTTGAGCTTGCCGCCCTCCAGCACCAGCCACGCCCAGCCCGAGCCGAACTGCGTGGCCGCGGCGGTGGAGAACTCCTCCTTGAACTTCTCGAAGGAGCCGAAGTCACGGTCGATGGCCGCCGCGAGCTCACCCGTCGGCTTGCCGCCGCCAGCGGGCTTCATGCACTGCCAGAAGAAGGTGTGGTTCCACACCTGCGCGGCGTTGTTGAACACACCCCCCTCGCTGTTGAGGATGACCTCCTCCAGCGACTTGTTCGCCTCCGGCTTGCCGTCCAGGAGCTTGTTCAGGTTCGTCACGTAGGCGGCGTGGTGCTTGTCGTGGTGGAACTCGAGCGTCTCCGCGCTCATGTGCGGCTGGAGCGCGTCCTTCTTGTAAGGCAGTTCAGGCAGCGTGAACGGCATGGTCGTTTCCTTTCGGTGAGAGAAGTCAGGCGCCACCGCTATCAGACGGCGGCAGCGAGGTCACGGTTCGATAGCCCCGCTCCCAATAAAGAAGGGGCTCCCGCGGACGTCCCGCATGGAGACGTGTGACGCGGCCGACAATCAGCGTGTGGTCACCGTGACGGTGCAGGCCATGGACCTGGCATGACAGCCCCACCAGGCTGTCCCGCACGAAGGCGTCGGCGTCGAAGAGCTGCGCGTCGAGCTCACCCTTCGCGCACCGCACGGAGATGGAACGTTGGGCGGCGGACAGGATGCTGAGCGTGAAGACGCCGGAGGCCTCCACCCGCTTCAACGTGCGGGACGCCTCCGTCAGCGCCACCACCACCAGCGGCGGCTCCAGCGACAGCGAACTGAAGGAGCTCACCGTCGTCGCCCGCAGGCCTTCGGCGTCTCGTATCGCGACCACGGCCACGCCGGTGGCCCACTGGGCCATGGCATCCCGGAAGCCGCGCGTGTCCACACCTTCTGGCGTGCTCTGCGTCATGCCCCCTGGATACAGGCGCTCCGCCCACCTGTCATCACACCTGCCAATGGATTGGCGGGTTGTTGTTCCAATGGCAGGGGTCTGGATGACCCACCAACGCGGAGGCGCGCCGTCCCGGTGCCTGGAGCCCCCCCCCAGGCACCGGACGTGACACTCAGACGGCCAGCGTGCGGGACACCGGCAGCTCGCGGATGCGCGTGCCCGTGAGCGCGAAGATGGCGTTGATGATGGCGGGCGCCACCGGAGGCACGCCGGGCTCGCCAATGCCGCCGGACGGCAGCTCGCTGGGGACGATGTCGACGTGAATCTTCCGCGGCGCCTCGCCGATGCGCACCAGCTTGAGGTCGTGGAAGTTCGACTGCTCCGGCACCCCGCCCTTCATGGTGACGGCGCCGTGCAGCGCGATGCTCATGCCGAAGATGACGGAGCCCTCCATCTGTGAGCGCACGCGCTCCGGGTTGAGAATCGTCCCGGCATCCACCGACACCCACGCCTCGTCGACGCGGAGGCGCCCCTGGTCATCCTTGACCACCGAGGCCACCACGGCCACGTAGCTGAGGAAGCTGCGGTGCGCGGCGAGCCCCAGCGCCCGGCCCTTCGCCTTGCGCGCGTCCCAGCCAGACATCGCCGTCACGCGCTCGATGACACCGCGCAAGCGCCCCGCGTCCACGGGGTGGTCCTCCACGGCGGCGCCGTAGTTCCGCAGCGCGGTGATGCCCAGCTCCTGGAGCGACGCCTGCCGCGGCGGCCCCAGCACCTCCAGGAGCATGTCGCGCGGGTCCGTGCCGCGAAGGTGCGCCAGTTCGTCCACGAACGCGTTCACGGAGAAGGCGTGGAAGATGTTGTAGACGGAGCGGAGCCAGCCGATGCGCACGTGAGGGGGCGCCTCGCAGGTCTCCGCCCGGACGTTGGGCACGGAGAGCGCCAGGTCGAGCACGCCCTGCTGGAGGTCCGACGGGCTGGGCCGCGTGGCCTGCCCGAAGGTGGACGCGATGGGCGGAAACGCGGTGCGGTGCCGCCACGCGATGACCTTGCCAGACGCATCCATCCCCGCGGTGAGCTGCTGCGCGCTGACGGAGTGATAGTAGTCGTGCCGGACGTCGTCCTCACGCGTCCACTGCACGCGCACCGGCACGCCCGCTTCCTTCGCCAGCCACACCACCTCGGCGATGAAGTCCGCCTTGGACTTGCGGCCGAAGCCTCCGCCCAGGAACGTGACGTGGACCTGGACCTTCTCCTCCGGGAGCTCCGCCGTCGCCGCCGCCACGCCGCGCGCGGCCTGCGGATGCTGCGTGGGCGCCCAGACCTCACACGTCCCGTTCTCCACCCGCGCCAGGGCCACGGGAGGCTCCATGGGCACGTGGGACTGGTGCGGGACGTGGTACTCGGCCTGGACGACGCGGGCGGCGGAGGCGAGCGCCGCGTCGATGTCCCCGACGTTGCGCGCCACCGCTCCGGGCTCACGAATCGACGCCGTCAGCTGCTCCCGGTACGTCGCCGAGTCATAGGAGGCGTTCGGCCCGTCCTCCCAGGTGATGTCCAGGGCCTCGCGCCCGCGCATCGCCGCCCAGGTGTTCTCCGCGAGCACCGCGACGCCGCCCCAGGACTGGAACGTGTAGGGCGGCTTCGGCGCGGGCAGCTCGAAGACCTTCTTCACCCCGGGCACCGCGAGCGCGCGGGTGGCGTCGAAGCGAACGACCTTGCCACCCACGACGGGCGGGCGCGCCACGACCGCGATGAGCATCCCTGGCAGACGGATGTCGGCACCAAACACCGCGGTTCCCGTCACATAGGCCGGGCCGTCCAGCAGCGGCATGGGCCGGCCCGCCATCCGCAGCTCGCTCTTCGGCCGCAACTTGACGTCCTGCTCCTTCGGGATGGGCAGCTTCGACGCGGCGGCCACCAGCTCGCCGAAGCCCAGCGAGCGCGTGCCGTCGCGGAGGAACACCGCGTGGTCCCGGGCCTCGCACGCCTCCGGCTTCACCTTCCAGCGGCGGGCGGCCGCGGCCACCAGCATCACCCGAGCGGTGGCGCCCATGCGGCGGATGTCGTCGTACACGCCCCGCACGCTGCTGGAGCCGT
This sequence comes from Myxococcus sp. AM009, assembly GCF_013372605.1. Lineage (NCBI taxonomy): Bacteria > Pseudomonadati > Myxococcota > Myxococcia > Myxococcales > Myxococcaceae > Myxococcus > Myxococcus sp. AM009. The sequence continues at coordinate 20,202 of NZ_JABXEP010000043.1, read as the reverse complement.
CCGTGTTCTGGTCGCCGTAGACCTTGTCGCCGTCGGCCTGGGCCACCGTCACCCGCGCCATGTCCGCGCCCAGCTCATCCGCGACGAGCACCGGCAGCGAGCTGCGAATGCCCTGCCCCATCTCCGAGCGGGCACAGATGATGGTGACCGCTCCGTCCGGCGCCACATGGACGAACACGTTCGGGTTCAACCCCGGAGCGCCCTTCGCCGCGGAGGCCTCACTGGCCGCCACGGCCAGGCCGCCGGAGAAGACGCCCAGGGCGAGCCCTCCCACGGACAGGTTCAGGCCTTCCAGGAACGAGCGCCGGCTAATCAACGTGAGCAGCTTCGTCATGGCGGCCTCGTCACTCCTCGGACATGCCCGCGGCCTTCTTCACGGCCGAGCGGATTCGCGTGTACGTCCCACACCGGCACAGGTTGCCGGCGAGCGACTGGTCAATCTCCTTGTCCGACGGCCGCGGCTTCTTCGCCAGCAGCGCCGCCGCGCACATGAGCTGCCCCGCCTGGCAGAAGCCACACTGCGGCACGCCCAGCTCCACCCAGGCCTTCTGCAGCGGGTGATTGCCGTCGGGCGACAGCCCTTCGATGGTCGTCACCGAGCGCCCCTCCGCGCGGCGGATGGGCGTCACGCACGCGCGGATCGGCTGACCGTCGAGGTGGACGGTGCATGCGCCACACAGCGCCTGACCGCAGCCGTACTTCGTGCCAGTGAGCCCGAGCACATCCCGCACCGCCCACAGCAGCGGCATCTCCGGGTCGACGTCCAGCTCCTTCTCCTCACCGTTGATGCGAACGCGAACCGTCACGGCCGTGCCTCCTCGCTCGGGCACTCCGAGCCCGTCTCCACCCAGGCCGCGACGATGGCGCCGAACTGCGCCTGCGTCCCCGGAGCGGGCTCACGCCCCGAGCCCGGGTTCCATCCCCAGGCCACCAGCGCGTCGTGGGCGTTGTGTTCAATCATCTGCTCGGGCGTCTTGCCGCCGTTGCGCTTCGTGTCCTTGAGCTGCTCGCACACCTCGCGAGGGCTCTTCCCCACCCACGCCATTTCAATGGGGGCGACATGCCACTTCGGCGCGCCGGGCACGCGGGTCAGGTCCTGGTTCTTGTCCTGGTGGCAGCTGGTGCACTCCATGCCCACCACGCCGTGGTCCTCGGGGCCGCGCACCACGGGCGGGTCATGGAGCTGACCGTCGTCGCCTTGCAGGGGGCTGTCGCCCGCCGGGTGACAGTTCGCGCACCGCGGATGGAAGAAGACGCGGCTGGCCTCCAGGAAGAGCGCGCGCGAGCGCTCCTTCCGGTCCGGGATGGCCGCGAAGGCGTCCACGGGGCGCAGCGCGTTGGGGGCAACCTCGGGCAGCGCGGGAACCTGCGCCGCCGCGGCATCGGGCTCCCGCTTGCATCCTCCCGCCAGCAGGAGGACGCAGAGCGAGGCCATGACCGGAAGAGATGGCTGCATCACGCCAAGGCTCCGGCATGTCCGTACCAACTACAAGGCGAATGTTCGGGGGCCAGGATGACCCCACACGTGACGGTTCAGTGAACGGCGCCCGCCTCAGCCTGCTCGGCTTCCGTCTCAGCGGCCTCCACCTCGTCAAACCGGAATTTTCCATCCTTGAAATCCGCGCTCACGCGGCTGTTTTCATGGATGTCGCCCGAGATGAGCTTCTCCGCGAGCGGCGCCTCGATGGCGCGCTGGATTTCACGCCGCAGCGGACGCGCGCCGAAGGTCGGGTCCCACCCCTTGTCCACCAGCGCCTCCAGCGCCGCGGACGTCACCTCCAGCGCGATGCCCTGGCCGTGCAGCAGGCGGCGCGTCTTCTCCAGCATCAGGTCCACGATGGCGCGCAGCTGCGCGCGGTTGAGCGGCTCGAAGACCACTGTCTCATCGATGCGGTTGAGGAACTCGGGCGGGAAGTGCCCCTTGAGCACGCCCATGACGCGCTCCCGCATGCGCTCCTGCGGCTCCTTGCGCGCGGTGGACTCCTGGATGAGGTGCGAGCCCAGGTTGCTGGTGCCGATGATGACGGTGTTCTTGAAGTTCACCACCGTGCCCTGCGCGTCCGTGAGCCGCCCGTCATCCAGCACCTGAAGCAGCATGTGGAACACGTCGGGGTGGGCCTTCTCCACCTCGTCGAAGAGGAGCACGCTGTAGGGCCGCCGCCGCACGGACTCCGTGAGCTGCCCGCCCTCCTCGTAGCCGACGTAGCCCGGCGGTGCGCCCACCAGCCGGCTCACAGCGTGCTTCTCCATGTACTCACTCATGTCGAAGCGGATGAGCGCCTTCTCGTCACCGAAGAGCAGCTCCGCCAGCGTCTTCGCCAGCTCCGTCTTGCCCACGCCCGTGGGGCCCAGGAAGAGGAAGGAGCCGATGGGACGCGACTCGTCCTTCAGCCCCGCCCTCGCCCGCCGGATGGCCTGCGACAGCACGCGGATGGCCTCCTCCTGACCGATGACGCGCTCGTGCAGCCGCGACTCCAGCTCCAGCAGCTTCTTGCGCTCGTCTTCCGTCATCTGCGTCACGGGGATGCCCGTCATGCGCGACAGCACCTCCGCCACGTCCTCGGCGCGGACCTCCGGCGTCTCACCGGACTTCTGCGTGCGGCGCTCCTTCTGGGCGCCCTGGACCTCGCGCTCGGCGGCGTTCAGCTTCGACTCCAGCTCCTGGATGCGCGGCCCCGCCTTCCGGCCGCGCGCCTCGTCGAGCGAGCGCTTCACCTTCACCACCTCGTGCTCGGCGTTCACCAGGCGCTCCGGCGGCAGCGTGAGCCGCAAGCGCACCCGGGCCGCCGCCTGGTCCACCAAATCAATGGCCTTGTCCGGCAGGAAGCGCCCGGTGACGTAGCGGTCCGACAGCTCCACCGCCGCCACCAGCGCCTCGTCCGCGATGCGCACGCGGTGGTGGGACTCGTAGCGGTCCTTGAGGCCTCGCAGAATCTCGATGGCCTGCTCGGCCGTCGGCTCCGGGACGACCACGGGCTGGAAGCGGCGCTCGAGCGCGGCGTCCTTCTCGATGCGCTTGCGGTACTCGTCCAGCGTCGTCGCGCCGATGACGTGCAGCTCGCCGCGCGCCAGGGACGGCTTGAGCATGTTGCCCGCGTCCATGGCGCCCTCCGCCGCGCCCGCCCCGACGATGGTGTGAATCTCGTCGATGAAGAGGACGATGTCCTCGCTGTGCGCCTTCACCTCGTCCATGACCTTCTTCAGCCGCTCCTCGAACTCGCCGCGGTACTTGCTGCCCGCGAGCAGGCCGGACAAATCCAACTGCAGCACGCGCTTGTCCCGCAGCGTGTCGGGGACGGCCGCGGAGATGATGCGCTGGGCGATGCCCTCCACGATGGCCGTCTTGCCCACGCCCGGCTCACCGATGAGCACCGGGTTGTTCTTCGTGCGGCGCGAGAGGATTTCGAGCGTGGTCTCGATTTCGTTGGCCCGCCCCACCACCGGGTCCAGCTTCCCTTCCGAGGCCAGGCTCGTCAGGTCGCGGCAGTACTCATCCAGCGTGGGCGTGGGCGACCGGCGCGCCTCGTCGGAGGAAGGCGCCAGCGACTCCGCGACGGATGCGCGCGCCTTGCCATGCTGGGCGCCTTGCTCGCGCAGAAGCTCCGACGCCAGGCCTTCCCCTTCCTGGAGCAACCCGAGCAGCACGTGCTCGGGGCCCACGTAGGAATGCCCCAGCTCGAAGGCCTCCTGGTACGCGAGCTCCAGGGCGCGCTTGGCGTGCGGCGACAGCTCGGGGCGCTCCATGGGGCGCTTCCCACGGCGCAGCTCGGACTCGGCGCGCTCGGCGACGCGGGCCGGGTCCAGCTTCATGCGGCTGAGCGCCGCCTTTCCCAGCGGGTCCTTCGCGAGCGCCACCAGCAGGTGCTCCGTGTCGATGGAGGCCGCCCCCGCGCTCCGCGCCGCCTCGAAGGCCGCCTCCAGCACGCGCCGCGTCTCATCGGAGAAGGCCTCGGTGATGTCGTAGCGCTCCACCGGCTGCTGGAGTGAGCGCGACAGCCCCCCGAAGTCCTCGTCTCCGAAGTCACTGAAGAACTGGTCGAAGAGCGACGTGCCCAGGCCCATGCGCCCGAAGCGCGAGCGCTGGCTGCTGCAGATGTCACACAGGGACTCGGTGGTCCGCCGGTTCCCCATGACGCGCGTGACGCGGGTGGACGCTGGGCGCTGGTGGCAGAGGTCGCAGACATTGGCCATGGTTTGGGATCCCCCGGACGACGACGGTTCAACCCCAACGCTAGGGACGGCCGGTGCGCCTCACCTCGGCCCCAGGCCAGGGCCGGGCGTCCAAGGTGGCCCCCCGTTGCACGGGACGCTAACCTGCCGGAAGAGTCGTTTTTCCACGCCCTCCGGGAGTCCCCGACATGTCCGAACAGAAACCCCGCCTGAAGCGCCCCGTGGAGAATGTCCGCGCCGAGCTGCTCGCGGACCCAGACACCCAGCGCATCGCGAAGTCCCTGGACATGGAGCTGGAGGCCTACGTCGAGCTGGTCCTCGACTACGCCCAGAACCCGGACAAGGAGCCAACGCTCATCGTCGCCCCGGACGAGGAGCTGCGCGCCGCCGGCTACAACCCGCCGTCCACCCAGGACGTCGCCAACTTCTTCATCGCCGCCGCCAATGGCGAGCTGGGCATTGGCCCGCCCAAGTCCTATTACAGTGGCTTTGAAGGGAAGCAGGATGACGCGAACAAGCCGTCCCTGCGGGGGGATGAGGGCCAGGAGCCCGTGAAGGTGGACGAGGAGACCAGCCAGAAGCTCCGCCAGCACGTGCCCAAGGGCGGGCCTGATCGCGTCTAGGCGGATTTGACGCAACTTTCTCCCACGCTCCCCGACAATCCGTACATTCAACCTCTTTCGTAAAGGTTTTCCCCATGTCCGTTGGCGGCGCAGGTGGTTCGAACGGTGGCCGTGGCTCGAATGGCGCGAGCAGTGCTGGTCGGAGCGCCGCCGCGGGTGCGGCCAGCGCGGCGAGCAAGGCCGCGGGCGGTATCGCGGGCGCGCTGGGCGGTATCGGCAAGGCGCTGGGCGGCATCGGCAAGGCGGTAGGCGGCCTGGCGAACGGCCTCAGCGGCATCGCCGGCAAGATTGGCAGCGCGCTGGGTCAGGTGTCCGGCCTCGTCGACAAGGCGATGAGCGCCATCACCGGCCCGCTCAAGGGCATGATTGGCGGGCTGCTGGACAAGCTGCCCTTCGGCATTGGCCAGCTCGCCAAGCCCTTCGTCGACAAGTTCATCGACAACGGCCTGGCCATGGTCGCTGGCGGTCCGCTGGGCGGCGTGGCCTCCATGCTCGGCAAGGCCGGCACCGTGGGCAAGCTGGCGGACATGGTGGAGACGGTCCGCACCGGCGCGAAGACGGTGGGCGACATCGCCGAGGGCCGCTTCAACGCCCAGCAGATGGCGGCCTTCGCCCAGGCCCAGCTGATGCGCGGCCTGTAATCCCGAATCGGATGGAAGCTCCCAGGGCCAGTTCCCACGCAGGTGGGGGCTGGCCCTTCGTTCGTTTCCGAGTCCGTGTGCGTCCGCACGCGGAGTGGCCACCCGGGGCATGACGCCGCTTGTTGCTGGCGACACCCGCCCGCAGCCGTTAAGGAGGGCCTCTCCCGCGCTGACGCCTCCATGCGAACCACTCATCGTCCCCTCACCACCTTGGCCCTGGCCTTGAGCCTCTTCATGGCCGCATTGGAAGCCACAGTCGTTTCCACGGCCATGCCCACGGTGGTGGGTGAGCTGGGTGGCATCCAGCACTACGCGTGGGTCTTCACCGCGTACATGCTGTCGTCCACCATCACCGTGCCCATCTACGGGAAGCTGGCGGACCTCTACGGCCGCAAGCCCGTGCTCCTGTTCGGCATCGTGCTGTTCCTCGTGGGCTCCATCGCCAGCGGCCTGTCCACGTCCATGGCCATGCTCATCGGCTTCCGGACGCTCCAGGGGCTGGGCGCGGGCGCGATGCAGCCGGTGGCGCTCACCGTCATCGGGGACCTCTACACGTTGGAGGAGCGCGCGAAGGTCCAGGGCGCGTTCAGCGCGGTGTGGGGCATCGCCGGCCTGATTGGGCCCATCACCGGTGGCTTCATCGTGAAGTACCTCACGTGGCACTGGGTCTTCTTCATCAACGTCCCGGTGGGCCTGGGCTGCGTCGTGCTGCTGCTGAGCTATTTCCACGAGCGTGTGGAGCGCAAGCCCCAGAAGCTGGACTACGCGGGCGCCGCGCTGCTCACCGGCTGGGTGGTGGCGCTGCTCGTGGGCGTGCAGGGCGTGGGTGTGAATCTGTGGGGCCTGCCCGTGGCGGCGGTGCTCCTCGCGGCCTTCGTCGCCGTGGAGCGCAAGGCGGCCGAGCCCATCATCCCCATGTCCATCTTCAAGGTGCCGGCCATCGTCATCTCCTCCATCGCGGGAGCGCTCTTCTCCGCGGCGATGTTCGGGGCCACCACCTACGTTCCGCTCTTCGTCCAGGGCGTCCTGGGGGGAACGCCCACCGAGGCCGGCGGGATGATTACGCCGATGATTGTCGGCTGGCCGCTGGCGGCGCTCGTGGCCGGGAAGCTGCTGCTCAAGACGGGCTTCCGCCCGCTCATCGTGGGCGGGCTGGGCTTGACGGTGGTGGGCACGTCGCTGATGGCGCTGCTGCTGGGTCCCCAGGCCCCCAAGCTGGTGCCGGAGGTGGCCATGGGCCTGTTCGGCATCGGCATGGGCTTCGCGTCCACCGCGCTGCTCATCGCCGTGCAGACCAGCGTGGGCTGGGAGCTGCGCGGCGTGGCCACCGCCAGCAACATGTTCTTCCGCACCATCGGCGGCGCCATCGGCGTGGGGTTGATGGGCGGCGTCATGGTGTCGCAGCTGCTCAAGGACCCGACGGTGCCGATTTCGGCCGCCAACGCCTTGATGAGCCCCGACCATGGCCGGGACCTGCCCGCGGACCTGCTGGCGACGCTGAGCGGCGCGCTGGGCGCGGGGCTGAGCATCAACTTCTGGCTCATCTGCGCCTTCACCGTGGCCGCCTTCACGGCGGGGCTGTTCTTCCCCAAGGTGTCGCGCACCACGACGGTGTCCACCACCGAGGTGGCGGCGCCGCACTGACGTCCGTGCGGCGCCCCTGGGCGCGGCTTCAGAGGCCGTCAATCATCCGGAGGGCCACGTCCGGCATGAAGGTGCCGGCGGGCGTGTTGGGCGCGACGCCGCACTGGCCGTCGGAGTCCCCGGGGACCTTGATCCACAGGACCAGCTCCGCGCCGCCCACGCCCACCTGGTTCGTCGTGCCAATCCTCCGGCCGGCGGGGTTGCACCACTCCCCGTTGGAGCCATTGCCGTTGCGGCTGGTGTCCACCACGAAGGGTTTGGTGTAGCCGTACCGGCTGCTCAGCGAGCTGTTGACGGAGCCCGCGTACGAGGCCGACTGCGCGGTGGTGTAGAAGTTCGACACGTTGAGCGCGAAGCCCCGCACGTTGCGCACGCCCATGTTCTCCAGCCGCTGGGCCATGGTGTCCGCGTTGATCCACAGGGCGTTGCCCGCGTCCAGGTAGGCCCACGTGTTCGGCGCGCGGTCCCTGAACTGCTCGGTGGCGTAGCGAATCAGGCTGATGCGCGTCTGCCGCTCGGCGTCGTTCGCCAGGCAGTCGAGCTGGGCGACGGCGTCCGGCTCGATGATGACGACGGCGGGACGGTTGCCGATGGCGGCGGCGAAGGACGAAACCCACGTCCGGTACGCCTCCGGCGACCCCGCGCCTCCGCCCGAGTGGCTGCCGCAGTCACGGCCCGGGATGTTGTAGGCCACCAGCACCGGCAGCTTGTCCGCCGCGTCCGCTGCCGCGACGAAGCTGGACACCGCAGTGGTGATGTCTCCGCTCCACGCGGCGAACCAGCGCGCGGCCAGGTTGTTCGCGATGGAGGACTGGATGCGCGCCGCGCGCGAGTCCCCGCTGTTGGCCCGGACCCAGTTCGCGGGGTTGGAGTTCGGGTCGATGTAGAAGCCGCTCGTCATCCCCAACGGCCCGCCGCCACCGCCGCCGTCCTCCGTGGTGAGCGAGATGTCATCGATGAACGCGCTGAACCCTGTCGCGCGGCCTCCCATCTGGAAGGTGACCTGTCCCGCCTGCGTGGCCAGCGTCGACGTGAAGGGGAACGTGAAGCGGCGCGACGTGCCGTCCAACGTTATCTGCCGGTCCAGCGGCGCCGTGTACGGCGGGCTCTCCAGTTGCACCGTCACGCGGACCGTCGTGCTCACTGAAGCGGAGGCGGTGAAGGACAGCGTGTACGCCCGGCCACTCACGAGCGGAATGTCATCCTGGCCAATCAGCGCGTCCCAGGGGTTGACCGTCCCGCCGCCCACGTCCACGCGCAGCCGGGCGTTCTCCACGCGGGACTGCGTGTTGGGGCCACTCCACCAGGGCGATACGGTGCCGCCGCTGAAGGTGCCATTGGAGACGAGCTCGGTCAGCGCATCGGCGCGAATGCCGAGCGCCTCGGGCTCCGCCGGGGCGGGCGGCTCCGAGGGACCACAGGCAGTCGCGATGGCCGCCGCGAGCATCAGCGCGGCCGGAGCGGTGAAGCGACGAAACGGTGAACAGGCGGAGTCACTTGGTTGCACGAAGCCCTTCCTCCCGCCCGCGCGAGGACGCCAGGGAGCGGCGCCCGGAGTGACGCGGGCTGTGTCGAGTGCGTGGCCCGTGGGTGGCCCCGCGAGCACGCGGCGCCACACTTGCACGTTTTTCCTGATTTACAGCCCTTCAATCCGCTGTGGTTCAGCGAAGTGCGCGCAGATGAACAGGCGGCACGCGGTACTCAGAGGCCTGCTCCACCACGCGGCCCAGCCGCAGCAGCAGGTGCTCCTCGTAGGGGCGGCCCGTGAGCTGGAGCCCCACTGGGAGCCCCTCTTCGTCGAAGCCGGCTGGCACCGACAGCGAAGGGAAGCCCGTCAGGTTGGCCAGGCGCACGAAGCGCATCAGGGCATCGACGACGGGCAGGTTCGACTCGCCATCCGGAAGCGCCGCCTCCGGGATGAGGGGCGCCGTGGTGGCCGTCGTCGGCGTGACGAGGACGTCCACGCCCGCCATCTGCGCCAGCAGCTCGCGCGTCAGGCGATGCCGGTGCCGCAGGGCGTGCACCAGGTCCGTGGCCCGGAAGTGCCGACCAATGGCCAGGTTGGTGCGCGTGTCGAGCCCGAACTCCGACGGATGCGCCTTCACGTGGGGAAGCATCGCCTCCGACATCTCACTCAAGATGATGCAGCTGTGCGTCCACAAGACGGTGTTGAGGTCGGGAGGCGGAAGCTCCACCACGCGCGCGCCCGCGGCAGACAGCGCGGCCACGGCTTCCTTGCAGCGGGCGACGACGTCCGCGTCGGCGTCCTCGAAGTAGTCCCAGCAGATGCCCAGCCGCACGCCGCTCAGGCCCTCATCCTCGTAGCCAGACAGGTGATGCGGCGACTGCCCCTGTGAGACGAGGTCATGTCCATCCGGCCCCGCGAGCAGCGCATAGGCGGCGGCGACGTCGTCCACGGTGAGCCCCATGGGGCCCACGTGGCCCACGTTCCAGCACAGCGGCGGCACGCCCGTCTCCGGGATGCGGCCCCACGTCGCCTTGAGGCCGACGATTCCGCACAGGGCCGCGGGGATGCGGATGGAGCCGCCACCGTCGGCGCCGATGCTCAAGGGGCACAGGCCCGCGGCCACTGCGGCCGCGGAGGCGCTGGAGCTGCCACCGGTGATGCGGCCCGTGTCCCAGGGATTGCGGGCGGCGCCGTGGTGGGGGTTCAACCCGATGGGGTTGATGCCAATCTCATTCATGTTGGCCTTGCCGAGGATGATGGCGCCCGCGGCCTTGAGCCGGGCCGCCACCGTCGAGTCCGCCGTGGCCTCCTGTGTGCGGAACCGCGTGCCCAGCGTGGTGGGGAACCCGGCCAGGTCGACCTCGTCCTTCAGCACGACGGGAATCCCGTCGAGCACGCTCAGCGGGCGGCCCGCGCGCAGCCGCTCAGTGGACGCCTCCGCGGCCCGGTGCACCTCGTCCGGCTTGCGGGAGATGAACAAGCCCAGGCGCTGCTTCCCGCTGTCCATGCGGGCGATGGACTCATGAATGCGCCGCACCACGGCCACCGGGTCCGTGGCGCCCTCGCGGTAGGCGCGGACATAGGACGCGACGCTCTCACGCTCCGGTGGGCTGGCGGACGCGGCGATGGCGCGCGCGGCCTGCTCCGTGGGCGTCTGCGACTCCGTGGCCGCGGTGCCCTGGGGCAGGGGGAACTGGAGCGGCGGCGCATCCCCCGCCGGGAGCTCACGCCAGCGCTCGATGCCGCTGTCCCGCGTCAGCTTGTCCAGCATCACCGACCCGACGCCGCTCTCGAGCGCGTTCACGAAAGCCTTGAGCGCCAGGCCCGACACACGGGGCGCCTTCACGGGGTTGCGTTGGTAGGTCATTGCGCGGCAGCCTACCCCCGAGCCGGCGATACCGCATGAGCGATGGTGGCCCATTCAGCGGCACGCCTCGTCGTGAGCCAGATACCGCGCGTCCGGGACGGCGGCGGCGACGCGTCGCAGGAAGGGCTCCGAGTCCACGAACTGCTCCAGGTGAAGAACGCCGCTTCCAGGGCCGTGACCGGCGAGCAACTCGCGAGCCACCTCCGCCGCGACCCGCCCCGTCAGCATCGCCTCTCGCCGGCCTTGCAGTGTCATGACCCGCGTCGCGGGCATGCCCGCGGAGTGTCCCCTCGCCTGCGCCAGAACCGAACACACATCCGAGCCCGCGTGGACCCGCAGGGCCAGCCAGGTCGCGACACGTCGGAGCGGTGGCCATCGCAACAGCCGGCCCATCCCCAGTCGGACGGCGAGCGCGGCCAGACGGCCCAACCCAGGTGGGTCGAAGCACAGCCATGTCGACACGGTGGGAACGGACAACGTGCGTGCAACGGTTCGCTGGTCCGGGAAGTTGAACCGCCACGCACGGCGCGGCCTCGCTTCTCCAGGGAAGTGGACCCAGGTGGCCTCGTGGAACCCGTGGACACGGTGGAGTTGTCCCTGTCGGTAGACGTCGAACGGCGCGGAGAGGTTCTCCAGCGTCCATTCGATGGCCGCCGCGCCGTGAATGTCGCCGCCACCCAGCAACACGAAGAGGTCCAATTGCTCCACGGTGTCGAGCAGAGACGCCGCCCGCGCCGCCAGGACCTGCGTGAGCCCCGGAGCCACCCCCACGCTGAGCACAGCGGTGCTCCCCGATTGAGCCGCGACGGGCGCCAGTCGCTCGAAGGCGGCCAAGGACACCTCCGATGCCGACACGTCGACGTAGTCGAGGCCTGAACGCAGGCAGTACTCGACAAATGAAGATGCCTGTTGGTCCAGGCACATCACCACGAGCGCGACACCGTTCAGGTGCGCCACGGCATCGGACGCGGTGACGTCGAGCGCCCGCGCCCGTGTCCCCTCCCCCGTGCGCCGCGCGAGCGACTCCGCCTTGGCCCTGCTGCGGCCAGCCACCACCACGCGGCCCGGGAACGAGGGAGCCAGGATGCGAACGACCTCCTGCCCCACCTGCCCGTAGCCGCCCACCACGAGGATGTCCCCGGTGCGTCCCACAGCGTCCATCTTCGAACCTCTCCGTCATGCGTCCGGAAGGGTTCTGCCGCCAGTTTCCGTGGAATGCGACCAAGGTCCGTGAACATCATCTGTGCGGACCACGCATCAATGCCCTCGCTCTCGAACATTGAAGCCTTCGTTCGCGCCGCCGAGCACGGTGACTTCACCCGTGCGGCACGGAAGCTCCAGCTCACCGCGTCGGCCGTGAGCCGGCGCATTGCCCGCCTGGAGGAGGAACTGGGCGTCGTGCTCTTCCAGCGGACAACCCGCGCCATGCAGCTCACCGAGGACGGTCGTGCGTTCTACGCCCGCTGCCAGCGCATCCTCGGGGAACTGGAGGATGCGAAGGAGTCGCTCTCCCGTTCCCGGCACAGGCCCGTGGGCGTGCTCCGAGTGAACGCGCCACAAGTCATCGGCCAGCTGGTGCTCATGCCGGCGCTGCCTCGCTTCCTCACGGCGTACCCTGGCGTCGAGCTGCGCCTGACACTCCGGGACGAGGTGGTGGACCCCATCACCGAAGGCGCCGACGTGTTCCTGAGACTTGGAATCCTGGAGGACTCGAGGCTGGTGGCTCGGAAGCTGGGCACCACGCGGTTGCTCGCCTGCGCCGCCCCCGCGTACCTGCGACGTCACGGCCGACCCGAGACGGTGGCGGACCTGCGCCGGCACAACTGCCTGGGCTTTCTCCGAGAGCGCGCGCCCGCCTCCTGGCTGCTGCATGACGGGAGCGACCCGGTGAGCGCCGAGCCCCGAGGCACGTTCCACACGAACCACGGTGCCACCTTGCGTGAGGCGACCGTGCTGGGCCTGGGCATCGCCCAGCTCTTCGACTTCATGGTGGCCCGCGAACTGGAATCCGGAGCGCTCGTGCCCGTTCTGGAAGAACAGGCGGGTGCGCCCCGCCCCATCCATGCTTTGTACCCGCGCGGTAAACACCTTCCCTCGCGGGTTCGCGTCTTCTTGGACTTCGTGGCTACGCTCTTCCCCCGGTGAGCGGAGAGCAAGTCGTTGAGCAGGAGGAGCTACATGCAAAGGGCAGATGGCGCACGGCGCGGCTCACTCGACACCGTGCTGCGCGAACGGTTCGGACTGACGGACTTCCGCCCCGGGCAGCGAGAGGTCCTCGAAGCCCTGCTCGGTCCGAGCGCCGCGGCGCTCGCGGTGTTCCCCACGGGTGGCGGCAAATCACTCTGCTATCAGCTTCCGGCGTTGCTGCTGGAGGGCATCACGGTGGTGGTCTCACCGCTGATCGCGCTGATGAAGGACCAGATTGACGCCCTGGCCCGGCAGGGCATTCGCGCCGCGCGGCTGGACGCCTCGCTGTCGGTGGACGACTCACGGGAAGTCACGCAGGCGCTGCGTGAGGGTTCGCTCAAGTTGTTGTACGTGGCACCCGAGCGCTTCAACAACGAGCGCTTCACCGCCCTGCTCCGTGAGCTGCGCATCTCCCTGTTCGCGGTGGATGAGGCGCACTGTGTCTCGGAGTGGGGCCACAACTTCCGGCCGGACTATCTGAAGCTGGCGAAGGCCGCGCGGGAGCTGTCGGCCGAGCGAGTCCTCACGCTCACCGCCACGGCGACGCCCTCCGTCGTCCGGGACATCTGCCAGGGCTTCGGCATCCCCGAGGAGAACGCGGTCGTCACGGGCTTCTACCGGCAAAACCTCACACTGGAGACAACCCCAGTTCACGCCGAGGTCCGCGACGCACTGCTCGTCGAGCGGCTCGGTTCCCGAGCGCCCGGCCCCACCATCGTCTACGTCACGCAGCAGAAGACCGCCGAGCGCGTGGCCGCGTTCCTCTCCGCCGAAGGACTCCCCGCCAGCGCCTACCACGCGGGCCTGGAGTCGGAGGTCCGTGAGCGGGTGCAGGAAGCTTGGATGGCCTCCTCGAATGGCATCGTCGTGGCCACCATCGCGTTCGGGATGGGCATCGACAAGGCGGACGTACGGGCCGTGTATCACTACAACCTGCCCAAGGGCCTGGAGAGCTACAGCCAGGAGATCGGCCGCGCCGGGCGCGATGGAGCGCCGTCGGTGGTGGAGCTGTTCGCGTGTCCGGACGACGTCTCCAGCCTGGAGAACTTCGCGCTCGGGGACACCCCCACGCGGGAAGCGATTCAAGGTCTGGTGACGGAGTTGCTCAGCCTGGGTCCCGAGCTGAGCGTCGACATGTTCGCTCTGTCCAGCCGGCATGATGTGCGGCCGCTCGTGCTGCGCACGGCGCTGACGTACCTGGAGCTCGAAGGCGTGCTGAGGCAGGGCACGCCGTACTACGCGGGCTACAAGGTGCAGCCGCTCGTGTCGCTCGATGCGCTCGTGGGGCGCTTCCAGGGAGAACGGGTGCAGTTCCTGCGCGACGTGTTCGCCCAGGCGAAGAAAGGACGTACCTGGTACTCGCTGGACCCGGCCGAGGTGGCGAGCTCGCTACGACAGCCCCGCGAGCGGGTGGTCCGAGCCATCGAGTATCTCGAGGAGCAAGGAGTCGTGTTGCTCCAGATGTCTGAGCCGCGTCAGCGATTCACTCGGCTGCGCTCCCAGGAGGACGCCGCGGCGCTCACCACGCTCCTCCATCAGCGCTTCCAGCAGCGCGAGGTTCAGGAGGTCACGCGTGTTCGGGACGTGTTGAAGCTCGTCACCCATGCGGGGTGCCAGAGCAATGCGTTGGTCGCCCACTTCGGTCAGCGGCGGGAGCAGCCATGTGGGCACTGCACCTTCTGCCGGACCGGGGAGGCCCAGATGCTCCCCGCGGTGCGCCGGAGGCCGGCGCTGCCCGCGGGCCTCGACGTGGCGGGCTTCCGAGCCCTGGCCGCGAAGCATCCCGAGGCGCTCCGGCACCCGAGGCAGGCCACGAGGTTCCTCTGTGGATTGAGCAGTCCCGCCCTCACGCGGGCGAAGCTCGGGGGACACAAGCTGTTCGGCGCGCTGGAGGGCTGGCCCTTCGCGGAGGTGCTGAGCTTCTGTGCCCAACTGGCCGTGGCTTGACGGGCATCACCCCTGGTCGAGCACGCCCGCGCGATAGTCCTCGAAGGCCTGGCGGATCTCCTCGCGGGTGTTCATGACGAACGGGCCGTACTGGACGATGGGCTCACGTAGAGGGCGTGCGGCGGCGATGAGCAGCTCGCTCCGGCGATTCCGCGCGCGAACGCGAAGCCGGCCTCCCGGGCCGAGCAATGCCAGCGAGCCCTCGCGCACCGGCTTCGACGTGCCTTCGGGGCCCACGTCTACCTCGCCCGTGGACACGAAGGCGAAGGCGGTGTGGTCCGCCGGTGTGTCGAGTTCGAAAGGGCGGTCGTCCTCGAGCGCCAGGGTCAGCAAGAGCGGCTGCGTGGGGCGCTCACGCACGGGGCCCCGGAGCCCGTTCATGTGGCCCGCGATGACACGCGCGCGGCTCCCCGAGGGAGACAGGCGCTCCTCCGCGAGCTGCGCTGGCGTGTGATCCTGGTAGGCGGGCGGGCACAGCTTCTCCTTCGCGGGGAGGTTGAGCCAGAGCTGGAAGCCGGACATGAGCCCCTGCACCTGCTCCGGCATCTCCGAGTGGATGAGACCACGGCCCGCGGTCATCCACTGCGAGCCCCCTCCGGCGATGAGCCCGCTGTTGCCACGGCTGTCCCGGTGGCGCATCCGCCCGTCTAGCATGACCGTGACTGTCTCGAAGCCCCGATGCGGGTGATTCGGGAAGCCGTTGATGTAGGCCCCGGGGTCATCGGAGTGGAACCGGTCCAGCATGAGGAACGGGTCGATGTTCCTCAGCGCGGGCTGCCCGATGACCCGCGTCAACTGGACCCCTGCCCCATCCGTCGCGGGAATGCCTTCGAGCGCCTGCACCACGCTGCGCTGCGACTGCAGGATGACTGCGGGTGATTCCGAACGCCGACACCCCACGACCGAGGCGGCCACGAGCAGGCCTGACTGAAGGAGGAAGCGGCGGCGGGAGGTGGCGTTCATGGAGGGCTTGCCGGAAACCGGAGGTGCGCCCCCGAGCCTCCTCCGGGAGCCGCCCGGAGTCCATGCACGAGCCGGGGATCGAACCCGGACGACCCTTACGGGCCAGCGGATTTTAAGTCCGCTGCGTCTGCCAGTTCCGCCACTCGTGCCCTGCTGCGGGCAGCACCCTACAGGGCCTGTCCTCCCTCCGGCAAAGGCCTCGTGCAGCCCCCAGCGCTCTTCCTTTTCCGCTGGGGCACCAGGCAAGCCCGGGCGCCAGGCTCGCGTCCTACGGCGCCCCTGGCCCCGCGCCAGGGCGCCCGGGGATGCGCCAACCCCTCAAGAGCGTTGAAGAATCCAGGGCCCTGGGTCGGATTCGCCGCTTGGGAGGCCGGTTCCGGGCCCCGACTCTTCACAGTTCGACGGACAGCATGTGCTCCACCGTCGCATCCCGCCTGACCCTGTTATAAAGCGCCCCCCATGCTCGAGACCGTAACCAAGGGCTTCCGCGCCGCCAAGAACCGCCTCGCCGGCAAGAGCGAGCTCACTCCGGAGCTGGTCGACGAGTCGCTGCGCGACATCCGCGTCTCCCTGCTCGAGGCCGACGTCGCCTTCGACGTCGTGAAGAAGTTTGTCGCCCGCGTCCGCGAGAAGTCCGTGGGCGAGCTGGTGCAGACGACCCTCACCGACACGGCTGGCCAGAAGCGCAAGGTCAGCCCGATGGACCACTTCATCAAGATCTGCCACGACGAGCTGGAGGCCCTCATGGGGCCCGTCGACACCAGCTTGAAGCTGAAGCCCAAGGGCCAGCTGTCCGGCATCATGATGGTGGGCCTCCAGGGCTCCGGTAAGACGACCACGACGGGAAAGCTCGCCAGCCGGCTCCTCCAGGAAGGGCGCAAGCCCCTGCTCGTCGCCGCCGACATCTACCGCCCCGCCGCCGTGGACCAGCTCAAGGTCCTGGGCGAGCGGCTCAAGGTCCCCGTCTACCACGAGCCCGGCGTCCAGCCGCCCGAGCTCGCCAGGCGGGGCTACGCCGCCGCGCGCGAACAGAAGTGCGACGTGGTGCTCATCGACACCGCCGGCCGGCTCGCCATCGACGAAGCGCTGATGGCCGAACTGGAGTCCATCAAGGGCAACGTCCAGCCGGACAACATCCTGCTGGTGTGCGACGCGATGATTGGTCAGGACGCCGTGCGCACGGCGGCGGAGTTCGACCGGCGGCTGACGCTGGACGGCTTCATCCTCACCAAGCTGGACGGTGACGCCCGCGGCGGCGCCGCGCTGTCCATCAAGGAAGTCACGGGCAAGCCCATCAAGTTCCTCGGCATGGGCGAGTCCATGGACAAGCTGGAGGAGTTCCGCCCGGCCGGCCTCGCGGGCCGCATCCTCGGGTTCGGCGACATCGTCGGCCTGATGAAGGACTTCGAGAAGGTCGTCGACGAGAAGAAGGCCGAGGAGGATGCCAAGAAGCTCCTGTCCGGCCAGTTCACGATGAAGGACTTCGTCGAGCAGATCCGCATGGTCCGGAAGATGGGACCGCTCAAGGACTTGCTGGAGAAGTTCCCCCTCTTCGGCGACCTCACCGAGCACCTCAACCCGGACGAGAAGGAGCTCACGAAGATTGAGTCGATGTACGACTCGATGACGGCGAACGAGCGCCTGCGGCCGGACTCCATCAACACCAGCCGCGTCAACCGCATCGCCAAGGGCAGCGGCCGCAAGGTCGAAGAGGTCAAGGAGCTGCTCCAGAAGTTCGGGATGATGCAGCAGGTCATGGGCTCTATCGGGCAGAACCCGGGCCTGCTGGGCCGCATCCCCGGCTTCAAGCAGCTGGGTCAGCTGTCGCAGATGAAGAACATGGACCTCTCCAGCATGTTCGGCGGCGACCCGAAGATGATGGAGAAGATGATGAGCGGTGGGATGCCCGGCATGGGCATGCCCATGCAGCTGCCGCAGATCGCCCCCGGCTACACGCCGCCCATGGGCCAGGCCGCCATGGCCAAGGCCCGGTTGATGGGCTACGCGCCGCCCTCCGCCACCGGCAAGAGCGAGGACCGCGACGCCATCAAGGAGCGCCGCAAGCGGGAGAAGGAGAACAAGAAGAAGAACCGGAAGAAGAAGTAGGCCGCCCGCGGCCCCGGTGCCCACGCCCGCCTCCCCGCATCCGTGCTGGGAGGGCGGGCGTTCGTGTTTCTGGGGGCACATCCGCGCGTCCGGACTGGAATCCGCCGGCGGGGACAGGCCTGTCACAGGGCGTGGTATGGGGCTGACATCCGCGCGCGACCGGCCGACGCTCGTATCGCTGGGTCCGCGCGGAAATGAACCGTGCCTCGCTGGGCCTCGATTGCATCAACGCTCATCGCGGCACCTGGAACGCTCTTTGCGAAGCCTCCAACTCATGTCCAGACTTCCCTGTGCCCTGCTGTTAGCCGCAATCTCCTTGTCCACGGCGTGCATCAACGTCCCAGAGGTCGAGCCCGACCCAACCCCGGACGGAGGAGCGCAGCCCACAACGAAGTTCACACTGAGCGTGAGCCCCAGCGAGGACTCCGTACTCCAAGGCGGCAACCGCGACATCCAAGTCTCCATCGTCCGAGCCACTGACTTCACGGACAGCGTCACGGCGACACTGGAGCAGCCGCCCTCTGGAATCACCGCGCAGCCCGCGACAATTCCCGCCGGAGCGTCCACCGCGATTTTGACCATTCAGGTCTCCGACAACACGGCGGTCGGAGAAGCGACGCTCACGGTGCACGCGGCATCGAGAAACGACTTCCGGACGGCCTCGCTCAAGCTCGCCGTCGCGCGGGCAGGGGACCTGGTCGTGCGATGGGCAGCACCCGCACCGGGGGAATCTCTCACCTACACCAATGGAGCGCTGCAGCTCGAAGCAACGATTGAGGGGGGCGCAGCCGAGGCCGTTGAGTTCTACCGGGATACACAGCTGCTGGCTCGGGTCTCTGCACCACCGTACACCTACACCTGGGATACCCGGGGGATGAGCGAAGGTGAGTTCCAGCTCACCGCACGGGCCCTCCGAGGAGGCACGTCTTTCACGAGCGTGGCGCGGACGGTGGCTGTGGATCGCACACCTCCGACTGTCGCGAGCCGAACTCCAGCGTCGAGCAATTCCCAGGTCAGCGCGCGCACATCGCTGGAAGCGACGTTTACCGAGCCCCTGCGCTCCGCGAGCATTTCTCAGGACAACGTCGAAGTGCTCGTTCACGGCAACTCACGGGTTGAGGCCGCCATCAGCCTCTCTGCTGACGGAACAACTTTGAGCATTGTCCCTTCCATCCCCCTTCCCGCCCCCAGTACCGTTCTGGTGAAGCTCGGAACCAGCGCGCAGCCCATCCTGGATCTGGCGGGCAATGTTCTGCACTCCACCAGCGAATGGCTATTCACGGTCCCTGTCTGGCTTCCTGTCGGAGGAACCCTCAGTGCGTTTCCCGGAGCAACTCCGGCCGAGAATGCCGTGCTCGCGCTGGATGCGGATGACCGGCCCGTTGTCGCATGGTCGGAGTTCGACGGTTCGTCCAAGAACATCCATGTGGCCCGCTGGAACGGAGCGAACTGGGTTCACCTGGGCGAAGGACTGAGCGGCCTCGCCGGGGCAGGGACTCATGCAGAGAACCCGGCTCTCCATATTGATGCTTCGGGGGGAATCTTGGTGGTCTGGGATGAGGCAACGGGAGTTGGAATCGGAAAGAATCTTTACGCGAGGCGCTGGAACAGCACGTCCTGGGAAGACCTACCTGCGTTTCCCATAACGGGCAGTGTGGAGACACTCATTGGCGAGCCGTGCCTCACAACAACAAATACCGGAACCGTTTACGTCTACGCGACGCACGTATCGGGTGTTGGGCGGCTCGCGGCCTTTGAACTTCAAACGGGCGCGACGAACTGGGCCCCCATCAACGTACACCGCCCAATAGACTACGACACGACCGCCAGCGCGACCATCAGCGCACAGGGCACCAATGTCTTCGTCGCATATGATGCCTACCATGGCCCAGATGAAACACGTGTCATTGGCGTACTACAGAACCATTCAACTGCCTTGGGAAGCAGCCTCATCACGCTACCACAGTCCGCAGTAGCGACCAGCCCTGGCATTGCAATCTCAACAGGCGGGGTACCGTTTGTGACCTGGGAAGAAGTGCGGCAGAGTTCAGAAGAACGAACAATTCACTTCTCAAACTGGACAGGCAGCGCATGGGCCGAACCGGCGCTCATCAGCCATCTTTCCACAGACAACACTGATGCATCGCTCGCAATCGGCGAAAACGACATTCCCATGGTGGCATGGAGCGGTGTCACGAACTCCCAGCGCTCCATTCATGTCTCCCGCCGCCCTAGCTCCACCTGGGAGCCTATTGGACCACCTTTAATTTCGTCGTCAGGCGGCGACGTGGAGGCATTCCATCCCGCGCTGGAGATTGATCGTGAAAACCGGCCCTGGCTGGCATGTAACCGTCCGGTGGACGTCGTGCTAGGAGGCTTGATGACGGACGAGGACCGTGTTCGGCGCGCGCCTCGACGAGCGAGCTGTTCAGTGACTGAGCTGGAGGAGCGAATCGTGCGGGTCGGCGGCGCGTCGCCGCTTCCACTCGTGGGGTAGCAGCTCACCGATGCGCGAGTTGGGGTGTGTCTGCACGCGCAGCAGGACGTCCGCGAGATACGTCTCGGGGTTGACGCCGTTGGCCTCGC
>NZ_JABXEP010000430.1:0-455 GCF_013372605.1 Myxococcus sp. AM009 | reverse complement strand
ACTGGAACTCGGGGAACGTCGACCTGTTCGAGATCAACGAGGCGTTTGCCGTGGTGCCGATGGCCGCGATGCACGACCTGCACATCCCGCACGAGAAGGTGAACGTGAACGGCGGCGCATGCGCGCTGGGCCATCCGATCGGCGCATCCGGCGCGCGCGTGATCGCGACGCTGCTGGGCGCGCTGCAACACCGTGGCGGCAAGCGCGGTGTGGCCAGCCTGTGCATCGGCGGCGGTGAAGCCACGGCCGTCGGCATCGAACTCTACTAAGGCACGCGCATGACGAACGCAACGTCCCGCCGCACGCGCACCGCGCTCATCCTGGGCGCGTCGCGCGGCATCGGCCTGGAAACGGTCAAGCAGTATCGCGCGGATGGCTGGCGCGTGATTGCCACCGTGCGCACGCAAGAAGCAGCGCACGCACTGCAGGCATTGGGCGCTGAAACGCATGTGCTG
>NZ_JABXEP010000429.1:0-456 GCF_013372605.1 Myxococcus sp. AM009 | reverse complement strand
CTGATGAAGTTCCTCTCGAGCATGAGCCCGAACTGGAACATCAGCCTGTTCCACTACCGTAACCAAGGCGCGGATTCGAGCAACATCCTCGTCGGCATCCAGGTACCGAAGAACGAGAAGCGCGAGTTCAAGGCGTTCCTCGCCACGCTGGGCTATACCTATTGGGACGAAAGCGAGAACCCCGTCTACAGCCTGTTTTTGTGATGAGCAACCAACCCGAACATTCGCCGCTGGGCAAGACGTCCGCCTACAAGACGGAGTACGACCCGCACCTGCTGTTTCCGATTCCGCGCCAGGGCAAGCGCGACGAGATCGGCCTCGCCGCCGGCACGCCGCTGCCCTTCTTCGGCGTGGACCTCTGGAACCTGTACGAGCTGTCGTGGCTGAACCTGCGCGGCAAGCCGCAGGTGGCGCTGGGCACCGTGATCGTGCCGGCGGATTCGCCCAACATCGTTG
>NZ_JABXEP010000428.1:0-458 GCF_013372605.1 Myxococcus sp. AM009 | reverse complement strand
CTCCTTTGCAGGGCGGTGCCGTGGGGTGGCCACCAGTCTATTCCCGCACAACGCAAGCCGCACTCGGGCGTTCCCCGTAACACCCTGCTGGCCGCCAGCGGCACCAGGCCTGAAAGTTCTACCCCTTCGCCGCGTTGACATCGGGCAGGCCGCTGACTATCACGCGTCTATAGCAGGGGTTGCACCCGGGCTGCGCAGTCGCACAGCAAGTCACACCACAAGCGAACGAGTGACACAGTCACCGCAAGGGGGCCAACGGGATGACGGAAACGCTGGACATGCAGCGAGGCTTGTTGCTGAACCTCTCGCCAGGACGCCGGACATACTGGATGGCGCAGGCAGTGGCCATACTGTCGCTGGTGGTGCTGGTGTCGGCCGTGTGCCGTTCGCCAAGGTGCAGTTGGCGCAACTTCCATCGTTCGTGCCGATCTACGAATCGGCCCTCATCCTCAATGACC
>NZ_JABXEP010000427.1:0-458 GCF_013372605.1 Myxococcus sp. AM009 | reverse complement strand
GGCAACGACACCGTGGAGATCTACGACGACGCGCCCGTGCAGGTGACGAGCCTGTCGGACGGTGTCACCGCGGCGGCCGGTGGCAACTACCACATGCTGGTCATCCGCATGGACGGCACCGTGTGGACCTGGGGCCGTAACTCCGACGGCCAGCTGGGCGACGGGACGTCCCTGGACGCCCTCGTACCGCTGCGCTCGCAGTTCTATTGAGCCGTTCAATCCCTCTCACTCGCAAAACCAAGGACACTCCAATGACACAAACGACCTCCTCTTGGGGAAGGCGCTTGGCCGGCGTCTGGCTCGGGCTGTGCCTGTTCGCAGGCTGCGGGCAATCTCCTCCGGAAGCCGCTGCTCCCGAGGATTCAACGACCTCCTCCGGCCTCAAGCGCGCCAGTCCGCGCACCCGGCTGGCTGCGGGCGAATCCCATTCACTGGCCATCCGTCCGGACGGTACCCTC
>NZ_JABXEP010000426.1:0-461 GCF_013372605.1 Myxococcus sp. AM009 | reverse complement strand
GCCTGAAGAACACCGGCGCAACCTGAGTTCCGAGAGAAAAAAGAAACCGCCGCATCCAGCCGTCAGCCGGATGCGGCGGTTTTGCTTTGCATGCGTGGTCAGCCTTCAGCCCGGCACGCGCACCCAGCCTTCCATCAACACGCGCGCGCTGCGGCTCATGATGGCCTTGGTGACGGTCCATTCGCCGTCAACGAGCTTGGCCTCCGCGCCCACACGCAGCGTGCCCGACGGATGCCCGAAGCGCACCGCGCCACGTTCTCCGCCGCCTGCCGCCAGGTTGACGAGCGTGCCAGGAATGGCCGCCGCCGTGCCGATGGCGACCGCTGCCGTGCCCATCATTGCGTGGTGCAGCTTGCCCATCGACAACGCACGCACCAGCAAGTCCACATCGCTTGCGCCGACTTTCTTGCCGCTCGATGCCACGTAGTCCTTCGGCGGCGCGACGAACGCCACCTTGGGCG
>NZ_JABXEP010000425.1:0-461 GCF_013372605.1 Myxococcus sp. AM009 | reverse complement strand
GTGACAGCAGATGCGGCCAGTGTTCGCCATGCCAGGCCGATCGCCTTCCCATGTGCGTTGCCTGGATCATGACCTTGGCGCCGTGGCGGTGCATGGCGTCGCTGAGTTTTGCCAGCGGTTCGATGACGCGGTCGGTCGTCAGGTTGACCGACCGCCACCAGCCTTGCGGACTATCTTGCGACACCGGGCTGGACCCGCCGCAGATGGCAAGACCCAGGCCGCCCTTCGCCTTTTCCTCGTAGTAGGCGATGTAGCGGTCACCGGGCAGGCCGCCGGGTTCCGCATGCACCTCGGCGTGTGCGGTGCTGACGATGCGGTTGCGCAGCACCAACCGGTTCAGCGTCAACGGCGCAAACAAATGGGGATAACGCATGACCGGCCTCAGGCGACAGGGCTAACGGTGAATTCGCAGTGCGCGTGCCCTTCCGCGGCGCACTGGCTTTCCACGCACTGCGCCCGCG
>NZ_JABXEP010000042.1:0-53104 GCF_013372605.1 Myxococcus sp. AM009 | reverse complement strand
CTCCAGGCACAGCCCCACCGGCGCCTCCGCCCCCACTCCCAGCCCCCGCAGGTGGTGCGCCCACTGGTTCGCCCGCGCCTCCAGCTCCCCGTACGTCAGCACCTCCTCCTCGCACCTCACCGCCGCGGCAGCCGGGCATCGGTCCACTTGCGCCTGGAAGCGCCCCAGCACCGAGGCCTCGTCCGCGAACGCCGTGCGCGTGTCGTTCCACGCCACGAGGACCTGGTGACGTTCGGCCTCCGAGCTCAAGGCCAGCGTGCCCAAGGCGCGCTCCGGACTCGCCGCGATCGCCTCCAACACGACGCGCAGCCGTTCGAGCTGCGCATCCGCGAAGGCCGCGGAGAACTGCTTCCGGTCGTAGCGCAGGTACAGCGGCAGCCGCGTCCCATTCGTCGAGATGAGCGTCAGCGGGAAATGGTCCGCCTCGACGGCCCGGATGTCCCGGACCTCCAAGGCCCGGGAGGCCGACGTGAGCGCGGCGTCCAGCGGGTAGTTCTCGAAGACGACCAGGGTCTCGAACAGCGGCGTCCCCGCGGGCACGCTGCTCCAGCGCTGGACCTTTACCAGCGGCGCGTGCTCGTGCTGACGCGCCTCCAACTGCAGCTCCTGGATGCCGCGCAGCCACGCCGACAGGGGCGCTTCGGGTGGCAGCCGGACACGCACGGGCTGGGTGTTGATGAACAACCCCACCATGTCCTCCACGCCCGCCAACCCTGGCGGACGCCCGGAGACGGTGGTGCCGAAGACGACGTCCTCCGTGCCACACAGATGGCCGAGCACCAGGGCCCAGGCCCCCTGCACCAGGGTATGCAACGTGAGGCCCTGCCGCCGGGCGAAGCCGGTCAACGCCGTGGTGAGCGGCTCCGACAGGAACAAGGATTGCGAGGCCTTCCCCGTCCCCTCACCGCTCCCGAGCACCTGCGGCGGATTCGTGGGCGCATCGACCCCTTCGAGCCCCTGACGCCAGAAGGACTCGGAGACCGCCAGGTCCTGCTCGCTCAGCCACTCGACATAGTCCCGGAAGGGTCTGGGTGGGGAGAGCCGGGCCGGCCGCCCCGAGAGCGCGCCCTCGTACAAGGTGAAGACGTCGCGGAGCACCAGCGGCACGGACCAGCCATCCAGGATCAGGTGCGAATGGCTGAACACGAAGCGGTGTGAGTCGTCGCCACACCGGAACAGCGCCAGCCGCACCAACGGCGCGGAGGAGAGGTCGAAGCCCTCGCGCCGGTCCTCCGCCAGGAAGGCCTCCAACCGCGACTCCCGGGCTTCGGCCGGCACGCCGCGCCAGTCCTCGACGCGCACGGGCAGGTCCACCTCATGGAGTACGACCTGCACCGGCTCGTCGACGTCATCCCAGACGAGCGCCGTGCGCAGCACGGGGTGCGCGGACACGACGCCATTCCAGGCCCGGGTGAAGGCGTCCAAATCCAGCCGGCCCCGCAGCTCGCAGACGAGCTGGTTGAAGTACAGGCCCCTCCCGGGCTCGGCGATGGCGTGGAACAACATGCCGCCCTGCAGCGGCGACAGGGGGTACAGGTCGTCGATGTTGTCGCTCATCGCGTCTTCTTTCCGAACCGTGCGGCCAGCTTGTCGAGCTGCGCCTGCTTCACCTTCGCGAGCGGGAAATCCGAGGGCGAATGGCCCCCCGCCTCCGGCGCGCGCGACGCCTCCACCAGCTCCCGGAGCCGGGCCAGGAAGCCCTCCGCCACGCGGCTCACCGTCTCGCGACGATGTACGGCCTCGCTGAAGGTCCAGATGGCCTCCAGCCGTCCGTCACGTACCGCGCTCGTCACGTCGAGCAGGTACGGCCGGCGCGCGCTCGGAGCCCGCTGACGCAACGCCTCGCCCTCCGGAGCGAGCACGAAGGGGGCCCCCGCGCCCACCGCGCCATCGACCTGTCCCAGGTGATTGAAGCCCACCTCCGCCAGCGGCAGCGCCGCCAGCGCCGCGTCCTTCGCGACGTAGCGGAGCAGGCCCCACCCCATGCCGTGCGAGGGCACGGCGCGCAGGCCCTCCTTCACCGCGCGAAGCGCCTCACCGGGCGTCTTCGTTGCGCGCAGGTCCAGCAGCGCGGGGAACACCCGGGTGAACCAGCCCACCGTGCGGGACACGTCCACGCCCGGCAGCACGTCTTCCCGTCCATGCCCCTCCACGTCCACCAGCGCGACCGCGCCACCCGACCACGCCATCAGCGCCTGGGCCAGCGCCGTCAGCAACGGCTCTTGAGGCTGCGTGTGCCACGCCTTCGGCACGTCGTGCAGCAAGGCCCGCGTGTGCTCGGCGTCCAGCGTCACGCGCACCATGCTCGCGGTGGCCTCCGTGTTGGCCCCACCCGCCAGGTCCACGGGGAGCCGCGGCGCCTCGCGCCACGGACGTTCGAGCCACCATGCCCGCTGCGCCGCCAGCGCCTCCGAGCGCGACAACGCCTCCAACCCCCGAGCCCACGCCTGGAACGACGTCGTCTTCGGCGGGAGCGCCACGGCCTCGCCCGCGGCGAGCTTCGCGTACACCGCCGCCAGGTCCTCCAGGAGGATGCGCCACGACACCGCGTCCACCACCAGATGGTGGACCGTCAGCATCAGCCGGGAAGGTCGTCCGGCGCCCCCCTCCAGCACCGCCACCTGGACCAGGGGCCCCTCCAACCGCAGGCTCTCTTGCGCCGCCTCGGCGTGCCGGAGCAGCGCCGCCGACTGTTCGGACTCAGGCACGGAGGACAGGTCCACGCGAGCCACCGTGACGGCCGCTCCTGGCGCGGAGGCGGACTGGTGCCAGCCCCCATCACCGGGAGCGAAGCGCAGCCGGAGCGCGTCATGGTGTTCCAGCAGATGCCCCAGCGCCCGCTGCAACAACGCGGCGTCCAGCGGCGCCTTCGCCTCCAACAGCAGGGACATGTTCCAGTGGTGCGCATCCTCCAGCGCCAGCTCGAAGAACCAGTGCTGGATGGGGGTCAGCGCCACGGGCCCGGTGACGGGGCCCTGCTCGGCCTGCACCGTGAGGCGCGTCCCCGCGACCGCCGCGAGCCGCGCCACCGTCGGATTCTGGAACAACTGCTTCGGCGACAGCTCGATGCCCGCCGCGCGCGCCCGGGTGACGATTTGCAGGCCCAGGATGGAATCACCGCCCAGCTCGAAGAAGTCGTCGTGGATGCCCACGCGCTCCACCGAGAGGACGTCGCGCCAGAGCGCCGCGAGGGTCTCCTCCACCTCCGAGCGCGGCGCCGCCACGGGCCCTTGCGCGTCCGCCGAGGGCCGCTCCGGCGCGGGCAACGCCCGGAAGTCCACCTTGCCGTGCCGGGTGCGAGGCAGCGCGCCGAGCGTGACGAACGCCGAGGGGACCATGTACGGCGGCAGCCGGGACATCAGCCACGCCTTCATGGCCGCGGCGTCGGGCGCGCTGTCCGCGCCCTCCCGCGCGGGCACGACGTAGGCCACGAGGCGGCCAGGGCCACGCCCGTCCACACGCGCCATGACGGCCGCGTCCTTGACCTGGGGGCTCGCGAGCAGCGCGGCCTCCACTTCACCCGGCTCGATGCGGAAGCCCCGCACCTTCACCTGCCGGTCCACGCGGCCCACGAACTCCAACGCTCCGTCCGCGCGCCAGCGGGCCACGTCTCCCGTGCGGTACATGCGGGCGCCCGGACGTCCATCGAACGGGTCCTCCACGAAGCGCTCGGCCGTCAGCGCGGGCTGGCCCAGATACCCTCGCACCACCCCCGCGCCGCCCACGTACACCTCGCCGGGAGCCCCCTGCGGCACCAGGTTGCGCCGCGAATCCAGCAGGTACACCCGCGCCCCCGGCACCGCGCGGCCAATGGGCACGTGGCCCGGTGCGTCGGCGCGAACCCGGTGCACCGTGCTCCAGATGGTGGCCTCCGTGGGACCGTACTCGTTGAACAAGGGGACCGCGGGCAGCGCGTCGTGATGCGCTCGCGTGAGCTCCACCGGACACGCCTCGCCGCCCACGCTCACCGCGCGCAGGCTCGGCAGGCCGCCCGGAGGCGCCGCCGCGAGCACCTGCCCATACAAGGCGGGCACGGAGATGAAGTGAGTGACCTCCGAGCGCGCGACCCGCTCCGCCAACCTGCGTGGGTCCTCGCGCTCCTCCGCCTCCGGGTAGCGCAGCGTGCCGCCACCGAACAAGGACCACAGCAGGCCCGCCAGCGAGGCATCGAAGGTGAACGGCGCCAGGGACATGACCACGCCCGGCGCGCCGTAGACCTCGTGCCGCGCGAGCGTCGCGGACACCAGCTGCCGGTGCTCCATCACCACACCCCGCGGCGTCCCCGTGGACCCCGACGTGTAGACGACACACGCCGCGTCGTCCGCGGACGGGGCGCTGGGCGGCGCCTCCAGGCTGGCGGGCACGGAGTCCAGGTGGAGGACCTCCGTCCCCTCGCGCGTGGGCACCCGGGCGCGTGAAGCCTCCGTGGTGAGCACTCCGCTGGCTCGCGTCTCCGCGAGCAGCCCCGCGAGGCGCTCCATCGGGTGGTCCAGGTCGAGCACGACGGCCGCCGCCCCCGCGCGCATCACGCCGAGCAGCCCCACGACCACTTCCGAGGGATGTGCCAGCGCGAGCGCCACGATGGCACCCTGTCCCACGCCTCGCGCCGACAGGTACCCGGCGATGCGCCCCGACCGTCCGGCCAGCTCGCGATACGTCAGCGCCTGGTGGCCGTCCTCCACCGCCACCCGGTCCGGCGTGCGCGCCACCTGCGCCAGGAAGCGCGCCGGGACGCTGTCCGCCGCCGCGACGCCAGGCAGCGGCGAGGCGTTCCACTCCACCAGCAACCGTTGGCGCTCGGCCCCGGTCAGCAGCTCGAGCTGTGACAGCCGCAGCTCCGGCGCCGCCGCCACCGCCTCCAACACGCGGAGCAGGTGCCCCGCGAGCCGCGCGATGGTGTCCGCGTCGAAGAGGTCCGTGTTGTATTCGATGCCGCCGCTCAGGCCCGCTGGCGTCTCCGCGAGCTCCAGGGTCAGGTCCAGCTTGGTGGCCCCCGTGTGGACGGGACGGCCGCGAAGCTGGAGCCCCGCCAGCGACAGCTCCGGCGTGGGCGTGTTGTGGAGCACCAGCATCGTCTGGAAGATGGGCGTATGGCTGAGGTCGCGCGGGACGTGCAGCGCCTCCACCAGCTTCTCGAAGGGCACCTCCTGGTGGGCGAAGCTCTCCAGCGCGGTCCGGCGCACGCGGCCCACCAGCTCCGCGAAGGCCGGGTCGCCAGCCAGGTCCGCACGCAGGGCGATGGAGTTGATGAAGCACCCCATCAACGGCTCGACCTCCGGGCGGTTCCGGCCGGCCACCGGCGTGCCCACCGCGAAGTCCTCCTGCCCCGAGTACGCGTGGAGCAAGGCCTGCCACGCGGCCATCAGCACCATGAAGGGCGTAGCCCCCACCCGCCGGCCCACGGAGGCCAGGGCCTCCGTCAACGGGCGCGGGAGGGTGACGGCGCGCCGCTCGCCCTCGTAGGTCTGCACCGCGGGACGAGGCCTGTCCGTTGGAAGCTGGAGCACGGGCACGTCCGTCAACACGTCGCGCCACCAGTCCTGTTCGGACTTCAGCGCGGGGCCCTTCATCCACTCGAGCTGCCAGACGGAATAGTCCGCGTACTGCACGGGCAACGCCGGCAGCGCCGCGGGCTGACCCGTCTTCGCGGCCTCGTACAAGCGGGCCACCTCGTGCACCATCACACCCGCGGACCAGCCGTCCGAGATGATGTGATGGAGCGTGAGCAGCAGGACGTGCTCGGTGTCGCCCCGCCGGAGCAACACCGCCCGGAGCAGCGGCCCCTGCTCCAGGTCGAAGGGACGGCGCGCCTCTTCACGCGCCCAGCTCGCGACGACGTCCTCGCTCGCCCCCTCCGCCACGAGCAAGGGCATGGGAACCTCCAACGTTGGCGCGATGACCTGCACCGCGTCCGCGCCCACCTGGGCGAAGGTGGTCCGGAGCGCCTCGTGCCGGGCCACCACCGCGTTGAACGCCTGTGTCAGCGCCGCCACGTCGAGCGCGCCGCTCAGCACGAACGCGACGGCGTTGTTGTAGGCGACGTTGCCCGGCTCCAACCGGTCCATGTACCAGAGCCGCTGCTGTGAGAACGACAGCGGCAGCGGCCGGTCTCGCGACACCACGGGGATGGGCGGCGGCCCCTGCCGTGCCTTCGCGGCGGCGCCCGGCATGACGGCGGCCTTCGGCGGAGCGGGACGGCGCGTGGGGGTGGGCACGGCGGGCAGCAGCTCCAGCGTCCCATCCGCCCGGCGCCGGGCCCTGCGCCCGGTGACCAGACGGCGCACGCCTTCCCGCGCGGTGGGGAGGACTCGCAACGCGGAGCGCTCCGGCGCGTTCCAGAAGCCCCCGGGCACACCGGCGCCCTCCACCATCAACTCCCCCACCACGCCCAGGGGGACGGGCTGACCGCGCCCGTCCACCACGCTCCAGGCCGTGCCGGCTGGAGCCTCCGTGCCCATCGCCCAGGCTCCGGGCCCCAGGGCCTCGTGGCGGTGCGCGACGCGCCCCGGGAGCAGCCGCTCCAGCGACGCCGCCACGTCGGGCGCGGCGTCCTCCAGCAGCACCTGACGAACGGGACGCAGCGCCGCCTCCGCGCCGGGGAGCGCCAGCAGCGACCGCGCGAGCGCCGCCGTGCAGTGCAGGTGCGTGACCTCCGCCTCCCGCACGAGCGACAACAAGGCCGTCGCCGCGTCGGGCCCTTCCCTCAACTGAGGCACCGGCACCGCGAGGCCTGGCTCCGGCGAATGACGGGCTCGCAGCCCCTCCAGGTGACGCAGCCCCTCCAGGGTCGCGTCCACCTCCACGCCGAAGTCCACGAGGCAGGCGATCTCGTCCACGTCGAGCCGCCGCACGCGCTCCACCACGGGGCCGCAGCTCTCGGGGGTGCCAAAGAGGCCGCCGTCGTCCATGTAGCGTTCGACGCCGTGGCTCAGCAGCGCGTCCATGTCCCCGGGCGTCAGTGAGCGCGGGTCCACCTGAAGGCCCTGGCTGGCCACGAAGCCCGCGAGGATGTCCACCGAGCCGCGGAAGTAGTCGAGCAGCGGCTGTCGCACCCGCTCGCGCACCACGGACGGGTCGTCGCCCAGGTACGCGTGCATCATCAGGCTCACGTGCCCCCGGCCCGGATGACCGTGCTGGCGCCACGCGTCCCGGTACAACGCCACCTTGGAGGCCAGGTCATCCAACTGCTGGCCCATCAAGTTGGTGAGCACGTAGGCCCCCAGCTCTCCGGCCAGACGGAACGTCTCCGGACTTCCGGCGGCGGTGAGCCAGACAGGCAGCGACTTCTGCACGGGCCGAGGCCGCAGCGACAACGCCACCTCCTCCCCGTTCCCGTTGCGCCGGAGCACCGTGCCCCCGCGCCACAGCGTCCGCACGTCTTCGATGCCGCGAAGGAGGACCTCCTTCCTGCGCGCATAGCGGTCCGGCGCGAACACGAAGTCATTCACGTGCCAGCCGGAGGCGAAGGACACGCCGACGCGGCCCTCGGACAGGTTGTCCAGCACGGCCCACTCCTCGGCGACGAGGACGGGGTCGTGCAGCGGGAGCACCACGCTGCCCGCGCGAATGCCCAGGCGCTCCGTCACCGTCGCCACGCCCGCTCCCACCACCGCCGGCCGGGGATAGAGCCCACCGAACGAATGGAAGTGCCGCTCCGGCGTCCACACCGCCGAGAAGCCATGCGCGTCCGCGAACTTCGCGGCCTCCAGCAGCAGCCGGTACTTGCGCCCGCCCAGCGAGTCCTCGTCGTTGGCGAAGAAGGACAGGCTGAAGTCCATGGGCCGCCGCGAGCCGCCAGCGCCCGAGCCTCCCCACGCGAAGCGCGCACGCTCCGTTGGCAGCACCACGCGCAGCCCGCGCGTCAGGGCCCACAGCAACTCCAGTCCCGCCCCCGGCTCGGTGGGCGCCTCCGCCGCGAGCCAGACGCCCCCTTCCGGCGCGCTCCCCGCGTCCAACCGCGCGAACAACGCCGCGACCGTGCCGTGCGTGTGGATGGCGTGAAGCCGCTCGCCCCCAGGCCCGCGCAGGGGCTCCAGGCAGACCCGCTCGGAAGGAGGCTCGGAGACGGGCTCGGCCCCCGCCTGGGACGCGGGCTCCGAGGCCTCTGGAGCCGCGAGCACCTCATCGATGTGGAGGACGCGCGACCTGTCGAGCGGTGCGCTCGTGCGGACGTTCGCGCGCGTCAGCAGCAACGGCGCGGGCGCGCCCGGCGGTGCGAGCGCGGACAGCTCACGGAGCCGAGGCACCGGCAACAGCACATAGGCCGCGCCCACCTCCAGGACCGCCCACAGCGCGACCACCTGCTCCACCGACGCGTCCAGGCACACCGCCACCAGGGCGTCGGGGCCCACGCCTCGCGCCTTCAGCTCGGACGCGAGCCGCCCTGCTCCCGCGCGCAACGCTCCCCACGTGACGGCCCGCCCATCCGCCGCCGTCAGCGCGACGGCGGACGCGGCCTTCGCCGCGCGCTCCCGCAGCAGCGACGCCAAGGGCACGGGCGCGGAGAGGCGGCTGTCCGCCAGCGACGGGGCGCGCGGTGATGGCGGCGCCTCCAGTGGCAGCTCGGACACGGGCAGGTCGGGGTCCGCCACCGCGGCTTCGAGCAGGGTGGTCCAGTGCGCCATCAACCGCTCCACGGTCGCCCGCTCGAAGCGTTCGTCCGCGTAGTCCACGGTGCCAGCGAAGCCGTGCGCGTGCTCGCCCAGGGAGATGGACAGGTTCGACAGGACCGCGCCGAACTGCGGTGGCCCGTTCTCCAGCTCCACCAGACTCATCAGCAGGCCGGGCAGCTCCACGTTGGGCTCGAAGCGGGTGTGCAGGACGAGCAACGTGTCGAAGACGCGCTCGCGGCCCGTGTCCTTCCGCGGCTCGATTTCCCGCACCAGCTCTTCGTACGGGACATCCGGATGCGCGTAGGCCTCCAGCATCACGTCCCGGACTCGCGTCAGCAGCTCGCGGAACGGCGGGGCTCCGGACAGGTCCGTCCGAAGCGGGACGGCGTGCGCCACGTAGCCCATCAGCGGCTCCAGCTCCGGCCGGCTGCGGTTGCCAATGGGGGTCCCCACGACGATGTCGTCCTGGCCCGACCAGCGCGACAGCAGCGCCTTCCACGACGCCAGCAGCACCATGAACGGGGTGATGCCCTCACGCTGCGCCAGGGCCTGGACCGACTCCGACAGCGCGCGGGAGAACCCCACGTTCAACCGCTGGCCCCGCAGCGCGGGCCCCTCGCCCGGGGCACGGTCCACCGGCAGCGCCAAGGGCCCCGGGAGCGACACCAGCCGCTCGCGCCACGCCGCGGCCTGAGCGGCGAAGGCCCCCTCTCTCAGCGCTCGTCGCTGCCAGGCCGCATAATCCGCGTACTGCACGGCCAGGGCGGGCAACGCGACGGGCTGCCCCCGCTTGAAGGCGCTGTAGTGCGCCCCCAGCTCCTTGCCGAGCACCACCAGCGACCACGTGTCACACACCACGTGATGCACCGTGACGGCGAGCAGGTGCTCTTCCGGGGACAGCCGCCAGAGGCGCGCGCGGACCACGGGCCCGCGCTCCAGGTCGAAGGGACGCGCCACCTCGTCATGGACGCGCTGCTCCCAGCCCTCTGCCGCCAGCGGTTCCACTGCCAGCGGCAGCTTCACCTCCGGCGCGATGCGGAGGACCGTCGCGCCCTGGACGCGCGGATAGGAGGTGCGCAGCGCCTCGTGACGGCGCACCACCGCCTCCAGGCTCCGCTCCATGAGCGCCACGTCCAGCGCCCCGCGCAGCCGCAGCACCACGTACATGTTGAGCGCCGGGTTGCCCGGCAGCGCCTGCTCCAACGCGCAGACGCGCTCCTGCACCACGGACAGGGGCAACACGCCGTCACGCGCGATACGCGCCAGCGGCGGCAGCGCGGCCTCCCCCGTCACCGCGCCCGCCGAGCCCATCCGCGCCTGGATGCGCGCGGACACCCCGGCCACCGTGGGCGCCTCGAACACGTCGCTCAGGGGGAGCTGCACCGGGAACGCCTCGCGCAGCCGCGTCAGCATCTGCGCGGCCATCAACGAGTTGCCCCCCAGCTCCAGGAAGTCGTCGTGGATGCCAAAGTCCGCGCGGCCCAACCGCTCGCGCCAGATGGCCAGCACCTGCCGCTCCACGTCCGTCCGGGGCCCCGCGGCGTCAGGCGGTCCTTCCTCATGGACCGCCGCCACGTCGGCGGGAGGGGGCGGCACCTCACGAGGCACCGGTGGGCTGACGAGCACGGGCGCGGGCGCGGTGCCCATGGATTGGCGCTGGAAGGGATAGACAGGCAGCGGCAACTTCCGGCGCTGCTCGTGCGCGTAGACCTGGCTCCAATCGAGCGCCCATCCCTGCTCCCACAACGCGCCCAGCGCCGCCATCAGCGCCGCATGCGGGCTCGACGTCGACCCCGCCCGCGGCAGCGACGCCACGGCCCGGCCCGCGTGTCCGCGCAAGCCCAGCTTCGCCAGGGCCGTGAGCGCCTGGTCCGGCCCCACTTCGAGGAACACCGTGCAGCCGTCCGCTTGGAGCGTCTCCAGTCCATCCGCGAAGCGCACCGGCGCCCGCATCTGCCGGACCCAGTAGGCCGGGTCCGTCGCCTCGTCCGCGCGGATCCACGTCCCGGTGACGCTGGACACGTAGGGGCGCTGGGGCGCGGACAAGCGCAGCCCGGAGACGACCTGGCGCAGGTCCTCCATCAGCGGCTCCACCGCCGCGGAATGGAACGCATGGGCCGCGGGCAGGCGCAGCACGCCCACCCCCCGTGTCGTGAGCTCGCGCTCCAGGGCCTCGACCTCCGGCGTGGGGCCGGAGACCACGCAGCGCTCCGCCCCATTCACCGCGGCCAGCGACAACGCCCCCGTCAGCAAGGGGCGGATGACGGCCTCGGAGCACCCCACCGCCGTCATGCTGCCCGCCGGCATGCGCGCCATCAGCCGACCACGCGCCGCCGCCAGGGCCAGCGCGTCCTCCAGGGGCAGCACGCCCGCGAGGCACGCCGCCACGTACTCACCGAAGCTGTGCCCCAGCAGCGCATGGGGCTTCACGCCCCACGACTCCCACTGGCGCGCGAGCGCGTACTCCACCGAGAACAGCGCGGGCAGCGCGCAGCCCGGGTCCGCCAGCAGCGCCTTCGCGGCGTCTTCGCCTCCTGGCGCGGGGAACAACACCGCGCGCACCGACGCCTCCAGCCGCGGCCCCAACTCCCGCAGGCAGGTCTCCAGCGCTTCGCGGTACGCGGGCTCCGCGGCGTGAAGCGCTCGCCCCATGCCCACGGACTGCGCGCCCTGTCCCGGCAGCAGGAACGCCACGCGCGCCTCGCGCGCCGCCGCGACGTCCTCCACCACGCGCCCCTGCCCCGGCGCCCGCAGCGCGGCCACCAGCGCCTCGCGGTCGCCCGCCACCACGGCCCTCCGGTGCTCGAAGGCGCGGCGGCCCGTGTTGCGGGTGAAGGCCACGTCCGGCAACGACACCTCGCCGGGCGCGCGCTCCAGCCAGTCCGCCAGCTCCCGCGCCGTGGACGCCAACGCCTCGGCCGTTCGAGCCGACAGCGTCACCACCTGCGTGGGGCGCGAGCGCTCCTGGGTCCGAGCGGTCAGCGGCGCCTCTTCCAGCACCACGTGGGCGTTCGTCCCCCCAATGCCGAACGAGCTGACGCCCGCGCGCCGGGGCACGTCGCCCCGAGGCCAGGGCCGGAGCGCGTCCACGACGAAGAACGGACTGCCCGCGAAGTCGATGGCCGGATTGGGGCGCTCGAAGTGGAGGCTGGCCGGCAGCGCCTCGTGCTTCAGGGCCAGCACCGCCTTGATGAGCCCCGCGAGCCCCGCCGCCGTGTCCAGGTGGCCCACGTTCGTCTTCACCGAGCCCAGGCCGCAGTACCCCGTCGCGTCCGTATGACGGCGGAACGCCCGCGTCAGCGCCGCCACCTCGATGGGGTCCCCCAGCGCCGTACCCGTCCCGTGCGCCTCCACGTAGCCGATGTCCCGCGCCTCCAGTCCCGCGTAGGCCAGGGCCTCACTGATGACGTCCGCCTGCCCCTCCACGCTCGGCGCCGTGTAGCCGACCTTCGCGGCGCCATCGTTGTTGATGGCCGACCCCTTGATGACGGCATGGATGGTGTCGCCATCCCGCAGCGCGTCCGCCAAGGGCTTGAGCACCACCACCGCCGCGCCATTGCCCGGCACCGTTCCGGCCGCGCGTGCGTCGAACGCCCGGCAGTGGCCGTCCGGGGAGAGAATCATCCCCTCCTGGAACAGGTAGCCCGACCGCTGTGGCAGTGACAGCCGCACCGCGCCCGCCAGCGCCACGTCCGACTGGCGCATCAGCAGGCTCTGACACGCCATGTGCACGGCCACCAGGCCCGTGGAGCACGCGGTGTAGACGGACAGGCTCTCGCCGCGCAGGCCCAGCTTGAAGGACGCCTTCGTCGCGAGGTTCTCCCCCGTCGTGCCCAGCAGCTCGTAGAGCGACGCGGGGTCCAGGGCGCCCTGCCCCAACAACCCCAACGTGTGCAGCGAGGCGCCCGCCCCCGCGTAGAGCGACACCTTCCCATCGAAACGTTCGGGGTCGAGCGCGGCGTCCTCCAGCGCGGCCCACGCGCACTCCAGAAACACGCGCTGCTGCGGATCCATCCACTGCGCCTCGCGCGGCGCCACGCCGAAGAAGGCCGCGTCGAAGTGGTCTCCGCCTTCCAGCTCAGAGGCCACCGGCACGAAGTCCGGGTGGCCACGCACCAGCGCGGGGACCAGGGGCGACGGCTCCAGCGCCTCCGGAGGCAGGCGGGTGATGGACTCCACGCCGTCACGCAGGTTCCCCCAGAACGCCTCCACGTCGCGGGCCCCTGGAAAGCGGACCGCCATGCCGATGATCGCGATGTCGTTGCCCATCCCCGTGCTGTCTCCGCCCGTCATGTCGTGGTCAGCCATTGCCTCGAGGGTTCCTTCCTCCGCGACGCTGGAGGACCTGTCGCCGGGCCTCCGCGCGCGTCTGGTGTTTCTCGTCGGACGCCGGCCCTGGAGACGACTCGGACGCCAGGCGCCGGGCCAGGGAGTGGACGGTGGGGTGTTCGAAGAGGTGGGTGATGGGCACGTCCTGGCCCAACGTCTCGCGCAGCCGCGCGCACGTCCGCACCGCCGCCAGCGAGCTGCCGCCGAGGTCGTCGAAGAAGTGCGAGTGCACCCCCACCGAGGGCAGCCCCAGGGCCTCCGCCCAGGCCTTCGCGAGGGACTCCTCCAGCGGCGTGCGCGGCGCACTCTCCGCCGTCACGGTTCGCACCGGGGCGGGCAGCGCGCGTGCGTCCACCTTGCCGCCGGTCGTCATCGGCAACGCCTCCAGGGAGATGAGGTCCACCGGGACGAGCTGCTCCGGAAGCCGGGCACGCAGGCGCGCGCGGACCTCGCCCGGTGGCAGCGGCGCTCCGGGGCCCGGCACCACGTAGGCCACCAGCCGCGCCTCCCCGCCAGCGGGCGGCGACCACACGCGCACGTGCGCCTGCCGCATCCCCGCCAGCTCCCGGAGGGCCACCTCCACCTCGCCCGGCTCGATGCGGAAGCCGCGCAGCTTGAGCTGGGCATCCACGCGCCCCAGGAATTCGAGCCGCCCGTCCGGCGACCACCGCACCCGGTCCCCCGTGCGGTAGAGCCGCGCACCGGGCGCGCCGCCATACGGGTCCGGAACGAAGCGCTCGGCCGTGAGGCCCGGCTGGCCCAGGTAGCCGCGCGCCACGCCCTCCCCGCCCACGAACAATTCGCCCGCCACGCCCACCGGCACGGGGCGCAGGGCCGCGTCCAGCACGTACGTGTCGACGTGCGCCATGGGCACGCCGATGCCCGGCGCCAGGTCGCCAGGAGGGCTCCACTCCCAGGTCGCGCAGACCGTCACCTCCGTGGGCCCGTACCCGTTGATGAAGGTGCGGCCCGGCCCGAAGCGAGTCACCAGCTCGCGCGGGCACACGTCGCCGCCAACGATGAGCACCGCCAGGTCCGGCAGGGGCGCATCGGGCAGCAACGCGACCACGGATGGAGGCAGCAGCGCGGAGGTGATGCGCTCATCGCGCAGCACCCGGTACAGCGCGTCTCCCGCGAGCACCTCTCCCGCTGGCGCCACGTGCAGCGCGGCCCCCGTGGTGAGCGCCATCAAGTAGTCCCACACGGACATGTCGAAGGCGGGCGACGCGTGCTGGAGCACCCGGGTGCCGGGGCCGGGCCGCAGCGCCAGGGAGGACCGGGCCAGGTGCGCCATTGACTGGTGGGTGACGACCACGCCCTTGGGACGCCCGGTGCTCCCGGAGGTGTAGATGACATACGCGGCGGCCTCGCGCGGCCACGCGGCGCCCGTCTCCGCGGCGGAGGCCCTGGGCGTCGCGTCCAGCACCTCCTGCGTGCCGTGCGACTCCCAGGACAGGACCTCGACGCCTTCGGGGACCGCCAGACGCCGGGCCAGACTCGCGTGGGACAGCAGCACCCGGGCGCCACTGTCCCGCAGCATCCACTCCAGGCGCTCCGCGGGAGACGTGGGGTCGAGCGGCACCACCACGCCCCCCGCCGCGAGCACGGCGAGGAAGGCCACGACGGACTCGGGCCCGCCTCGTGACAGCAGCACGCCGACCCGCGCCTCCCGCGCCACGCCGTGTCGCCGCAGCCGCGCCGCCAACCGCCCCGCCCACGCGTCCAGCGCCGCGTAGGACCAACGGGCCGGACCCGCGACCAGCGCGACCGCGTCCGGCGTCTCCGCGGCCCACGCGCCGAACCGCGCGAGCAGCCCAGGCGGCTCCACGCGCCCGGACGCGGCCTGGGCTTCCCCAGGAACGCGGGCCGCCCCACGCCCCTGGGACAGCACGCGGTCGCGCTCGGCGACGTCCAGCAGGGGCAGGTCCCCCACGTGCGCGTGCGGCGCCAACGAGGCGGCGGCGAACAGCGCCCCCAGGTGGCGCGCCATCCGCGCCGCGGCGTCCGCATCGAAGAGGTCCGAGCAGTACTCCAGGCTGGCCGCGAAGCCCCCCTCCACCTCGGCCATCATCAGCGAGAGGTCGAAGGCGGAGGCGAGGTGCCGCAGGGGAACGGCCTCGACGTCCAGCTCGCCCACCCGCGCTCGAGCGCCCTCCACGCCCAGCGCCAGACCGCCCAGCGCCTCGCGTCCCGGACGGCCGGACTGCAAGGCGAACATCGCCTGGAAGACAGGCGCGCGCGAGGCGTCTCGCCGCGGCTGCAGCTGCTCGACGAGCCGCGCGAAGGGCAGCGCCTGATGGTCCAGTGCGTCCAGGACCGTGGCGCGGACGTGGGCCAGCAGCGCGGTGAAGGACTGTGTCCGCGGCACGCGCGCGCGCAGCGCCACCGGGTTGACGAAGTACCCCATCTGCCGTGACAGGTCCGCGCGAGGCCGGCCCGCGGTGGGCGTTCCCACGACGAGGTCCTCCTGGCCGGTGTAGCGGCTCAGGAACGCGAGATAGCCCGCCAGCAGCGCCATGAAGGGCGTCGCGCCCTGGTCGCGCGCCAGCGCCTTGAGCCGCGTGGCCGTCTCCGGCGGCACGGTGAAGGTGACGGTGGCGCCACGGAAGGACTGGAGCCGCGGACGCGGGCGCGACGTGGGCAGCTCCAACACCGGCAGCTCACCGCCCAGCCGCTCGCGCCACCAGGCCACCATCGCATCTCCTCTCGCGCCCTCCAGGCTGGCTTCCAGCGCCTGAAGGACGGGCGACGCGGACGGAGGAGGTGGCGGCAACGACGCGGCCGTCCCCTGGACCTCCGCCGCGTACAGCGCCCCCAGCTCTCCGGCGAGCACCTCCAGCGACCAGAAGTCGGTGACGAGGTGGTGCATGACGAGCAGCAGCACGTCCCCACGCGGCGCTCCGGTGAACAGGTGCACACGCAGCAGGGGGCCGCGTTCGAGGTCGAACGCGCGGTGCGACTCCGCGTCGAGCCGCTCACGCAACGCGGACTCCGCCCACGCGGCCGCGGCTTCGCGCACCAGCGCGGGGACGGACTCGCTCTCCCGACGCGCCGGCGCCCCCTGCTCCTCCGGGAACGCGGCGCGCAACGTGGGGTGACGGGACACCAGCGCCGAGAAGGCGCGGTCCAGCGCGGCGGAGTCGACGGGCGTGAGGAACCGCACCGCCCGAGCCACGTGGTAGGCGGTGCTCCCAGGCGCCATGCGCTGGAGGAACCAGAGCGCGCGCTGCCCCAGCGGCACGAACGACGCCGCGGACGCGGGCGAGGCCGTGAGGACCGGCGACGCGTCGGCCGCGGCCCGAGATACCCACTCCGCCACTTCACGCAAGCTCGGGCCTTGGAGCAGGAAGGCCACCGGCGGACTGACCCCCCAGCCGGCCTCCACCGCATGCACCACCTCGAGCGCTCGGAGCGAATCGAGCCCATGACCAGAGAGCGGCGCGTCGACGTCCACGGCGCGCGCGTCCGCGCCCAGCAGCGCCGCCACCTCGCGGCTCAGCGCGGGGAGCACCTCGGCGGCTGAGCGCCACGGCGCGACGGAGTCAGGCGCGGCCTCACTGGGCGAGGCGCCCATTCGCGAGGGCTCGACACGCCCGGTGGGCAACGCCTCCCGCCAGGCGAGGACGACGTCCAGCGTCCCCGCCAGGAAGGCCTCGCGCGTGGCACGCCGTTGCACCTTGCCGCTGGAGGTCTTGGGGAGGGAGCCCGCGGAGATGAGCACCACCGCGGACGCGGCCAGGCCATGCTCCTCGGACAAGGCCGCGCGGATGCGCGTGACGACCTCAGCCACCGCGCCGTCGGCCGCCACCTTCGCGGCCACCTCCTGGACGAGCACCAACCGCTCCTCACCCGCCTCTTCCACGAGGAACGCGGCGCCACAGCCAGGACGCACGCCGGGGTGACAGCGCTCCGCGGACTGCTCCAGGTCCTGCGGATAGTGGTTGCGCCCCCGAAGCACCAGCACGTCCTTCGCGCGGCCCGTGACGAAGACCTCGCCGTCCTCGATGACGCCCAGGTCCCCCGTGCGCAGGTATGGACCTTCTCCCGAGTCCGCGAGCCGCCCGTGAAACGTGCGCTCCGTCTCCTCCGGCCGCTGCCAGTATCCATCCGCGACGCTGGGGCCCCGCACCCACAGCTCGCCCACGCGGCCCGGCGGACACGGGCGGCGCGTCACCGGGTCCACCACCCGCACGTCCTGGTCGCCCAGCACCTGGCCACAGCCCACCAGCACGGCCTCCGCGGACTCGGCCTCGGGGGCTCGCGCTTCACCCCGCAGCAAGCCCTCCCGTGAGAAGCGCCGCACCACCGGGGCCGCCGCGCGCACGCCGCCCGACACGATGAGCGTCCCCTCCGCCAGGCCATAGCAGGGGTAGAACGCCTCACGCCGGAAGCCCGCGGGCGCGAACGCCTCCGCGAAGCGCTCCAGCGTGTCCGCGCGCACCGGCTCCGCGCCGCAGAAGGCCGACTCCCAGCGGCTCAAGTCCAACGCGGCCCGCTGCGCGGGCGTGCTCTTCCGGACGCACAGGTCGAACGCGAAGTTGGGCGCGCCGCACACCGAGCCCCCGTAGCGCGACACGGCCTCCAGCCAGCCCATGGGCCGCTGGAGGAACGACAGCGGTGGCAACAGCACCATGGGGAAGTCGCGGTACAGCGGCTGGAGGAGCCCGCCAATCAGCCCCATGTCGTGGTACGGCGGCAACCAGAGGACGCCCACCGCGTTCGGGCTCGCGTCGAAGCCGCGGGCGATCAGCCACGAGTTGTGCAGCAGGTGGCGGTGCCGCAGCACCACGCCTCGCGGCGTCCCCGTCGAACCCGACGTGTACTGGAGGAACGCCACCGACTCGCCGCTCAGGGCCGGTGCGCGCCAGGCCGCGGCCTCCGCCGGGGCCACCGTGTCCGTGGCCAACCAGCGGAGCGCGCGCAAATCCGGCGCGCCTTCCGTCAGCGGCTCCACCATGTCCGCGATGCCGGACGTCGTCAGCGCCACCCGCGCGCCACAGTCCGCCACCAGGGACTGGAGCCTCGGCAAGGTGCGGCCGAGCCGCATCGGGTCCGGTGGATAGGCCGGTACGGCCACCACGCCCGCGTAGAGGCACCCCAGGAAGCCGAACGCGTACTCGCGGCCCGGTGGATACAGCAGCAACGCACGATCGCCGGGCGCCAGGTGCCGTTGCAGCAGCGCGGCCACGGCCCGTGCCCCCGCATCCAGCTCCGCGTACGTGAGGACGCTTTCGCCTTCATCCTCCAAAAACGTGTAAATCCAGTCCTCGGGCTGCGCCGCCGCCCGGGTCCGGCACACGTCCACCAGGGTGGCATCTCCCGGGCGAGCAGCCTCGGAGGCGTACTGGGAGCGAATCGGAAGGTGCATGTCGTCGGAGTCCCGTTGCCTGACTGGAAGACGCCAGCCGGAACACCAAGGCGCACACCCCTCCCCTGAAATACGAGGGGCACCCCACGGCGATCCGTTCAGCGCCCCCTCGGATTCGTCGTTTATGTACCGGATTCCGAGAAGCCGGGAAAGCCCTAGCGCGCTATGACGGACGCCTCCTGTGTTGGAGCAGCGAGGACGCCACGAAATGAAATATACAAACCTTGGCCGCACGGGCCTGCGCGTGTCTCGACTCGGACTGGGCTGCATGAGCTACGGCACGCCCAAGTGGCGCCCCTGGGTGCTGGACGAAGAGGCCGCGCAGCCGTTCTTCCGGCGGGCGGTGGAGCTGGGCATCAACTTCTTCGACACCGCGGACATGTATTCACTGGGCGCCAGTGAGGAAATCACCGGCCGGGCCCTGCGCCGCTACGCGCGCATGGACGAGGTGGTGCTGGCCACCAAGGTCTACTTCCCCATGGGGGACGGGCAGAACATGCGGGGCCTGTCGCGCAAGCACATCGTCCAGGGCTGCGAGGCCAGCCTGAAGCGGCTGGGCGTGGAGGCCATCGACCTCTACCAGATTCACCGGATGGACCCGAACACGCCGCTGGAGGAGACGCTGGCCGCCTTGGATCAGCTCGTGCGCCAGGGCAAGGTGCGCTACCTGGGCGCGTCCTCCGCGTATGCGTGGCAGTTCGCGCGGGCGCTGGGGGTCGCGGACCTGCGCGGCTGGACACGCTTCGTGTCCATGCAGGGCCACTACAACCTCGTCTACCGCGAGGAGGAGCGGGAGATGCTGCCCCTGTGCGAAGCCGAGGGCATTGGCGTCATCCCCTGGTCGCCGCTGGCGCGTGGCCTGCTCGCGGGCTCGCGCAAGTCGCTGAAGGACAGGGACGCCACGACGCGGGCGAAGTCGGACACGCTGTCCCCCATGCTCTATGACCAGGCCGGTGACTGGGACGTGGCGGAGGCGAACCGGAGCGTCGCGGAGAAGCGCAACGTGCCTCCCGCGCAGACGGCCCTGGCCTGGCTCCTCTCGCGCCCCGCGGTGACGGCGCCCATCATCGGCGCCACGAAGCTGGAGCACCTGGAGGATGCCGTGCGCGCGGTGGACCTCAAGCTGACGTCCGACGAGGTGAAGGCCCTGGAGGCCCCCTACCAGCCTCACGCCGTGCGCGGACTCTGAGCGCGCCGCAGCCACGCCGCCGCCGACCGGAGGTCCGCTTCGAAGTGGATGCGCGCCTCCGCCCGCGCACGGCCCTCTGGAAGCCGGAGCACCGCTTCGGGGTCATACGTGGCCATCCAGCCCTCCGCCCACCGCGTGTCCAACAGCTGCCCCCGGCTCAGGTGCATTCGGAACGCCACCCCCAGGAAGGCCTGCGCCGCCGCGGGCCCCAGCGCGATGATGAGCCGCGGGCGGACCTCCGCCACCACGGCCTCCAGCCCATGACGGCAGGTGCGCCCTTCCCCCCGCGCCGTCGGAGGGAGCCCCCCACGCCGCGAGCGGCACCCGTCCCCGCACGGCCGCACCACCTGACGACTGGAGCGCGTGAGCCCCGCGCGTCCCAACACGACCTCCAGGAGCGCGCCCGCGGCCCCCGCGAAAGGCGGCTCCGCGCCGTCCA
This sequence comes from Myxococcus sp. AM009, assembly GCF_013372605.1. Classification (NCBI taxonomy): domain Bacteria; kingdom Pseudomonadati; phylum Myxococcota; class Myxococcia; order Myxococcales; family Myxococcaceae; genus Myxococcus; species Myxococcus sp. AM009. The sequence goes on along the minus strand of NZ_JABXEP010000042.1, from coordinate 33,167 downwards.
CGGGTGAAGCCCCCACCAGCAGCAAGGACGTGCGCTCCGCGTCCGCCCGTGGGCGCGAATGGGACGCCGCCAGCGCCACCGGGGCGCGTGCCCACTCCGGCAGCGCCCCGCCTTCCTCGAAGGTCAGCCGCTCCCCGTCCCAATGCGCCCAGGTCCCTGGCGTGATCAGGCTCCAGGAGAAGGCCGGGAAGCGGCGCACGAGGAACGGCGCCACGTCCCGGACGATGAGGTGTTCGGGCCGGTACCACGCGACATGGTGTTCGCGCCCGTCCCGCCACACCCGGCGGAAGCGCACGGCCGCCACCAGGGCCTGCGAGTCCCGCCGCACCGCGTGCTCCAGCCACCGCAGCCGCCGCACGTCCGCGTCGTCGTGGCACTCCAGCAGCGACGGTTCCCCATGGGTCAGCCGCCACAGCACGCGGTACAGCAGCCCCCAGCGCGCAGGCTCACGGTGGCACACCACCTTCTGCGCCAGTCCCACGAAGTCCCGAGGCACCCCGGACGCGGCGCGCCCCCAGGCCTCCCAGCGCGCGGCCTCCAGCCACGTTCCCTGGCGTCCCCGCGTCTCCTCGAAGCGCACCCGCTCTGGAGGTTCGCCCCGCGCCAGCAGCCCCCGCGCCACCACCCGGAAGGACGCCAGGTCCGGCGCCACGAGGACGCGCGTCATCCCACCGTCCCGGTGTCCGGCCGCGAGCCGTTCCCCCCGCGCGCCCCGGACCTGCGACCCCCGGGCACCACCGACAGGCCTCAACTCCTGATGGACGTCCATCCGGGCACTCCTACCTGCCCGGTCTGACATCTGCCTCCCCGCCCACGACGTCCTGTCGGCCCCCGGAGGCTCACGGGTCGCGCGCCAGCGCGTCCACCTGCTCCTGGACCTTCACCGCGTCGGTGAAGAAGTCATCCATGGGCTCGGTGCCCACCAGCCGGAAGGCCGGTGGCAGGAGCGACCGGCGGAAGCCCAGCTCCGTGCTGAAGGACTCGTTGCCCAGCCATTCATCCGCCCGCGACAGCGCGCCAAACGACAGCGTGACGACGGCGATGACCCGCATGAGCCGCCCCGGCTCCCAGCGCGTCACGTAGCGCAGGTGCCAGTAGAGCCCCCAGGCCATCAGCGCCAGGAAGGCGACGTGGTGGGCCCAGGACAGGTTGCCGCCCACGCCCAGGCTGAAGCCCACCAACGTGAGCAGCGGCTGGATGACGACGGAGCCCAGCAACACCAGCGCGGCCACGGTGGCGTGCGTGCGGTAGTGGAACTGGCGCCGGGCGATGCGGCTCGCCACCGACCAGCCCCCCGCCCACAGGAAGGTGACGCCCAGCGGCACCACCAGCGCCACCGTCAGCTCGCCCCAGTCCGTGCGCCCGTAGTTGGCCAGGTAGCCCTCCAGCAGGCTGGCGCCCAGCAGGGCCTGCAGGGCCAGTGAGAAGTAGCGGGGCTGCTCGAACACGCGCGGCCTGGGCGCGGTGGGCGCCGCCGCCACGACGGTCTTCTCCACCGTGTGGCCGCGCGCGCGGAAGCGCAGCACCGTGTCCCCCACCGACACGCGGGTCTCCGTGGCCAGCTCCAGCTCGGCCAGCTGTGCCCAGGGCTCCACGCGGTAGGTGCCGTTCTGGCTGCCCACGTCGCGCAGCACCAGCGTGCCGTCCTCGCGGCGCTCGATGCGCAGGTGTTCGGCGGAGACCTTCGGGTCGTCCAGGATGACGTCGTTGCCGTACCCCCGGCCGACATTCACGGGGAAGCGCTCCAGGCGGTGACGGGCCTGGACGGAGTCCCCTTCCAGCACCTCCAGGAAGATTACTTCGTCCACGACAGCCCCTCCAGGTAGCGGCGCGCCAGCTTGCGGCCATTGTCCGCGGTGAAGCCGGCCAGCGTGAGCGACGTGTCCACCCCGCTGGTGCTGGCGTTGAGCGTGGCCGCGCGCAGCACCAGGTCATAGAGGCCGGGGAACTTCCGGTAGGCGCGCATGCACAGCGCGGCCCGGACGGGCAGGCCCGCCACGTCCACGAACTCCGACTGGCAGCGGTAGTTGGTGACGTCCTGCCGCGTGGCCGCCACCACGTCAGGGTCCTGCGAGAAGAGCGCGCTGTAGAGCGCGGAGAAGCGCAGCGCCCCCAGCTTCTGGCTGGTGGCGTGTTGATGCAGGAAGGCCACCACGCCCGTCCGGTGGCGCGAGGACACGAAGATGTCCTCCTCCGACGAGCACTGGTAGTTGGTCACCGTGTACGGCACCTCGGGGTCGTGCGGCGTGTCCCCCCAGCACTTGAGGAACGTGCCCCAGCGCCCCGGCACGCGGTAGCTGCCCAGCGTCTGCCGCGGCAGGGGCGCGGCCAGCAGCCGTTCGGTGACGCGCTGCTGGTTGTCCAGGAGCTGCGCGCGCACGGTGTCCAGCAGCGCCTGCGCGCCGGAGTCCCTGGCTTCCAGCGCGCGGGCCAGCAGCTCGCGCGCGTGTTTCACCGGCACCAGGAAGCCCACCTGGTTGCCCATGGTCGCCACGTTGACGCCCACCACGCGGCCCTCGCCCGTGAGCGTCGGACCGCCGCTCATGCCCGGGTTGATGGCCCCGCTGAAGTGCAGCCGCTCATAGAGCGCGTCGTGGATGAAGCCGTTGTACGTCCCCTCCACGATGGTGGTGCCCAGGTCACGCGGATTGCCCATGGCGAACAGGCGCGCGCCCTGCGGCGGCTCGCGGTCGTCCAGGTCGAAGAAGCTCTGCACCGGGGTGGCCGTCTGGATGATGGCCAGGTCGTGCACCACGTCCACGTCCACCAGGCGCACCGGGACGGGCTCCCCGCCGCCCTTCAGGACCAGCTCCGCCGTGTAGTCCTCCGGGTGGATGACCACGTCGGAGACCACGTGGTAGTTCGTCACCGCGTGCCCGGCGGCCGACACGAAGAAGGCCGAGCCGATGGACGAGCGCGTGCCGGAGCGCCGCTCGATGATGCGCACCTGCGCGACCTGTCCCTCGATGCGCTGGAACAGCTCGTGCGTGGCGGGTGGCAACGCGCTCAAGGGCAGGGTGGGCGCGGCTTCGGGTGTGCCAGGTGCGGGAGGCGGGCTCGGCTCCGCCGGAGCCACTGGCGACTGCGTGAGCACCGCTGCGAGGATGAAGGCGAACATGGATGCGGCGCACCCTACCCCACCGCGCGCTCCGACGGACGTCCAGCGGCATGTCCCGCGCCGGGCAGGCGGCCGGGCGGTCCGTCCACCCACCGACGCGGGCCTGCGCCGCCGGTCCATGGTCGCACCGCGCACGGGGTCCCCATCTTCGCCCTTCGGGTGGGGGAGCCGGCATGCGTCACAGCCAGCGGTGCGGCCGGCGCGGACCCGCGGCGCGGTGGCGGAAGGTGGCGCTGCTGCTGGCCCTGCTGCCCTCGCTCGCCCAGGCGGCGCAGCTGCCCGCGGACGCGCCACGCGCCGCAGACGCGGAGGACGCCACCCCACCTCCCCGGACTCGCCAGTTCTGGTGGGCCCTGGGGGAAGTGACGGCCATCAACCTCACGGTGTGGGGCTTCAACCGATACATCATGAACAAGGACTTTGCCCGGGTCGGCCTGGACGCCTGGCGAACGAACCTCGAAACGGGGTTCGTCTGGGACAAGGACGATTTCACGACCAACCAGTTCGCGCACCCCTACCACGGCAGCGCGTACTTCAACGCCGCCCGGGACCACGGCTTCAACTACTGGGGCGCCATGGGCTTCACCCTGGTGGGCAGCCTCCAGTGGGAGCTGTTCGGCGAGAATCACTACCCCTCCTTCAACGACCTCATCAACACCACGGTGGGCGGGTGGGCCCATGGGGAGGTCATCTACCGGCTGTCCTCCATGCTGCTGGATCAACGCGCCACGGGGACCCGGCGCGTCGCCCGCGAGGTCAGCGCGGGGGTGCTCAATCCCGTCCGGGGCTTCAACCGCGTGGTGCGCGGGGAGGCCTGGCGCAGCGCCCCCACTCCGGAGGACTGGCAGCCGCCCGTGTTCGCCGCGCTGACGCGCACCGGCTACCTCAACATCGACGCGGGCACGACGCTGAACCAGTTCTTCGCGGAGCTGGACCTGCGCTACGGCGATGCCCTGCGCTTCCCGGTGGACGCGCCGTTCGACGCCTTCAACCTGGGCGTGCAGTTCACCACCGGCGAGAACCGGCTCATCAGCCGCGCCGAGGTCAAGGGCGCGCTGGCGATGCTCCCGCTGGAGAACGGCGGGAACGAGCGCGTGCTGCTCGGCGCCTTCCAGCACTTCGACTACAACGACACGCAGGCCTATGAGCTGGGCGGCCAGTCGATAGGCGCGGGGCTCCTGTACCGCTACCTGACGCGGGAGGGCCGTGAGCTGCGCCTGGCGCTGCACCTGCGGGGCGTGGTGCTCGCGGGCATCACCTCCGAGTACGCCGACGAGGTGGGCCGCGACTACGACTACGGCCCGGGCCTGGGCCTCCACCTCGAGCTGTCCTACGGGCGCTGGCCCTGGGAGTACCTCAAGCTGCACGCGGGCAGCACGTGGCTGCACACGCTCAACGGCGCGGACGGCAACCACCTGGTCCATGAGGGCACCTTGCTGCTGGACGTGCCGTTGTTCGCCAACCTGGGCCTGGGCGCCAGCTTCACCTTCTTCGAGCGAAACAGCTTCTTCCGCGACTTCGATACCGTCTCACGCGGCATCCCGCAGGCCCGGGTGTTCCTCTCCGTGCACTGAGCGTCCACGCCGGCCCGCGCCCACGGAGGCCCGCTCCGGTCGCGCACGGCTACGGCGTGGGGCTGCCCGCCGCGTGGCGCAGCCGCCGTCGGCGCCACGCGGTGTACGAGACGACCAGCGCTCCAGCCAGGGTCCCCGCCAGCGCGCCCAGCACCCGGCGTGGGACGGGCCCCCCGGCGCTCGGCGGCTCGTGGCGGAAGGTCTCCAGCGAGGCCCGCACTCGCGGCTCCAGCGCCTGCCACCGCACCGCGGGAGCGCTGACCATCACCACGGCGTGCTCGCCCTCCGAGGCCAGGCCCGCGACGAGCACCGTGCGGACCTGCCCCGCCTCGCGCAGCGTGCCCAGCACCTCCACACGCGGTGTCACCCCGCCCAGGCGCTCCACGCGCTCGGCGGACAGCGGGAGTCCCAGCTCGCGCTGGTAGTGCTGCATCACCGCGGACGCGAACTCTTCCCGGTCGGAGGGGCTCGCGCTGAAGCCGCGCCCCACCACGGACACGAGCAGCGTGGCCGCGTCCGGACCCTCACCGTCGGTGAGCGCCGCCGACAGGGCGCGCGGCGCGTCCGGGTCCAGCGCCACGGCGCCCACGCGCGAGCCGGCGTACTGCTCCCACCGCACCATGTGGAAGCCTTCCGGTGGGCGAAACGAATAGCCATCCCGGCGCAGCTCCGTTCCGAGCGCGCCCGGCAGCGTCAGCAGTCCGACAGCCAGGAAGGTGGCGTGCACCCTGGCATCATAGTCGCCCACCCACGCCCGCGCCTGCCCAGAAGGAGAAGCTGGCGCTGGAGCTCACGCGCTGAGCAGGCGCGTTGAGCTCATTCAATCGCGGCGATCCGGTACTCGCCATCTTCCAGCACCAGCCGGACGGCGCGCTCGTCACCCAGCGGGAACACGGCCTCCCCCGCGCCGACGCGGACGTGCGTATTGAGTGCGAGCCGGGCACGCCGGAGACGCTCCCTCGCGAGGGGTTCTCGCTCGAAATCCTCGCGAAGACGCTCCGGTGTGTAACGCGCGCGCAGGGGCCCGGCGAGCTGGCTCCAGGCGGACTTCCAATCACGAGCCTCCACCCTGTCGATGAATTGGCGCAGGGCGGCCCGAGGCACATCCGCGGGCCGGGCCTCGACGACACGCCACCCCTGCGGGGACTGCGCGACCGTCAGGGAGGGCGCTCGCGCCTCGAGGTTCGACGCGCCGGCCCGGACGTCCGCGGCCCTGGCGCTGCGAGCCCCCGCGTCAGAATAGCGCTCCAGGAACGCCACCTCCTCCTCGGGCCCGCCCGCCGTCAGCGCGTACGCGTCCTCGACACGGCCTTCCTCCAGGGCGCGGGCATACGCCTCCGCGACGGAGGCGGGCTCTCGCGGCGTGGTCGCGCAGCCTGTCAGCAGGAGACTGAATACCAGGGAACGGTTCATGCGCATCGCGGGGAGAATAATGCCTCCTCCGCCGTGCGCCATGGCCACGTTTGTTCGCCATTCCCAAGCGAACAGCGCCTCCGAGCAGTGACACCGCCCGCGGCTGGCGATTATTTCTCCGCGATATCTTCGGCGGGGAGACAGGGAACATGGCGAGCACGATGAGCCGATGTTTCAGGGGCGTGCTGTTCGGAGCCGTGCTGCTCTCCTGGAGCACCGCGGCGCGGGAAGCGCCGGCGCGACTCCAGGAGTCCTTCGGTCCGGTGCTGAACCTGAGCGGGACGCCCACCTTCAACTTTGAATTCCAGACAGCCGTCTCCGACAGCAACGTCTACATCGTATGGAGTGATACATCGTCCCTGGACGTCACCCACGTCTACCTGCGCAGGAGCTCGGACCAGGGAAAGAGCTTCGAGCCGCCCCAGAGGCTGAGCCGCAACACCGGACACGCCTACCTCCCCACCGTGGTCGCGGAGGGAAAGAAGGTCTACGTCGCCTGGCGCGAACAGGGCATCCAGTTCCGCGTGAGCCACGACAACGGGAGGAACTTCGACCCCGCGGTGGCCCTGGCCGAGCACGGCTATTCGCCCCGGCTCGCGGCAGAGAACAGCGATGTGTACGTGACCTGGACCGTCCCAACGGGCCTGCGGTCAGCGGTTCAGCACTTCCGGGCGAGTCACGACAAGGGGCTGAGCTTCGGCCCCACGCTGACGCTGGATGACCGCCCTGGCATCGGGGTGACGGAGATGACCGCGTCCAACAATCGCGTCTACATGGTGGGCGACGACATCGGCGCGGATGACCGGCCCGACGTGTACGTGAGGACCAGCCCCGACGAGGGGAAGGCCTTCGCACCGCGGCTCAACCTCAGCGTCGACGAGGGCCCGGGGCAGCCGTCACTGCTCGCCCGCATCGCCGTCAAGGAGCAGAAGGTCCACGTCGTCTGGGAGGAATGCAACGACCTCTTCCCGGACACCTGCGCCATCCTCTACCGCCGCAGCACGGACCGGGGGGCGAGCTTTGGCCCCACCCACGCCATGAGTGGGAGCCAGGGCTACGCGTTCGCGCCGGACCTCGAAATCTCGGGTCAGCACGTCTTCGTGGCGTGGCAGGACGACAGCCCCGGCAACTTCGACATCCTCCTGCGCACCAGCAACGACCACGGCGCCACGTTCTCCGCGCCACGCAACCTGAGCCTCTCCTCGGGATACTCCGGCGCCGTGAGCCTCTCCGCGGCCCAGTCGCATCTGCGCGTCGCGTGGGAGGACACCACCGCCGGCTCGGTCGACATCTTCTACCGGGCCAGCGGTGACCTGGGCGCTTCGTTCACGCCCGTGACGAACCTGAGCAACACGCCGACGCGCTCCTCCGCGCCACGGGTCTTCGCCTCCAGCGGCGGATCACATGGCTACCTGGCCTGGCTGGAAGACCTGGCCAACGAAAACACCGACGTGTTCTTCCGCCGCACCGAGGCGCAGTAGCCCGCGACTACCGCGGGCCCGTCCGGGTCATCGACACGGAGGACACCTTGTCGTGCCACGCCCCCCCCGGCATCGCGTTGACGTCACTCACCGTCTGGGACGTGGTGAAGCAGCGGCCCGACAGGTTCGCGTGCTCGCACAGCGTCGCCTGGTACGGCCCCAGCACGGTGACGGAGCTCAGCACGTCATTGAACCCCACGCCGCGCAGATCGCCCACGCTGCCGCCGAGCCAGACGAGGTTGCCCTCGAAGCCCGAGTGCTCGTGGAGGTAGACACCTTCCGAGGCGGAGTGCCCCTGGACCGCGTACGTGTAGTCACCTGACGACAGGTGCGCGCCCCTGCCGTAGTCCGAGTACGCCCAGTTGCTCAGCCCACCCGGCGACTGCTTCACCAGCACGGACCAGCTCTGGAATGGGAACCGGGCGCTCAGGCGGCCATGCAGCGTGAGCGCCCGGTTCGCCGCGTTCCCTGACAGACCTCCGAGCTGCCCCCTCACGTAGTCGGACAGGAAGTCCCTGCCCACCACGCTCGTCACCGAGCGCGTCAGGTAGGCGATGTGGGTGTAATCATCCATGGCGTCGGACTGGTAGAAGTTCCCCTGGTGGTTGATCCACCCGCCCCAGGACTTCTTCAGCGCGGCGATGTGCCAGCTGCGCCCGGGCACGGCGTTGTGGACGAAGCTCCGGATGCCGTGCCACCGCTCCTCCGCGTTGCCGCCGATGGTGTGCGCGGTGTTCCTGAAGATGACGCTGAAGTCCTCCGGCAGCCACGTCGTCGAGGACAAGAGGCGGAAGTTGAGGGCCAGGATGGCGTCAATCAAGCCGGCGCCCGGGAAGTCCATCATCAGGAGGCCCGCGCGCTGGACGTGCCCCGCCACCAGGTGGTCGATGGCGAAGTCATTCACGCCGCGAATGCCCATGCCGTCTCCGCCCGCCACCGTGAAGGGATGCGCGAGCGCGGAGGCGCCACTCAGGAAGTTGACGAACAGCGTGGACGGCGAGCCCGTGTTGGTGCGCCCCAGGTGCGCGCGGACCTTGCTCCACTTGTCGTCGATGTCGAAGATCGTGGACACCGTCCACGCGTCCTGGAGGTCCAGCCCTCCCCAGGGGATGCCGTAGGCCCCACCGCCAAAGTCATCCAGGATGACAATCTTTCCGCGGACCTCGCCCAGGGCGGGCACGTGGCCGCCAGTCCAGAGGTAGGGCCTGTAGGCCGGGTTGTTCCGGTACGCCTCGAACGTCGCGGCGAAGCTGCGCGTGACGTTCTCCTCGGTGTGCTCCTTCTTCACCCGCATCACCAGCGTCTCGCTGGGGTTCGCGTTCAGGAACTGGATGGCGGTCCGCAGCACGTCATCGAAGTTGACGTGCAGGTAGACGACGCCGTGGTGGATGGTGAAGCTGTCCGCGATGTGCCGGCAGCGGATGTCCAGCGCGCGGATGCCCGCGTCGAGCTGACGGCGCAGGTCCAGGGACTGGGTCTGCGTCAGGGAGCCGCCGTAGGACTGATACGCCATCGTGTCATGCGTCCCCGGCAAGGACAGGGCGGCGAGGCTCGTCGAGTCGGGGACCCAGCTCATCCAACTGGGATGATGCGTCTGGATGCTGCCCGAATCGTTGTAGTAGCGCCCTCGCGCGGCGGCGGGGGAAGCGATGGCGACGAGGCCCACGACGAGCATCGCCACCGCGTGACGGAGGCGGAGGAAGGGATACGACGTGTCTGACATGAGTGGCTTCCAGGAAAGAGTCGCGACAACATCGAGGCGCGCCCAAGACTAGACGCAAACTCGGATATTAGGAAAAACCTGGACCGCCACGACACTGCCCCCGCTGCGGACAGACGCCGGGCAGGCTGTGGCCCGGCGTCTTCATTCCCGGCGATTCGAGTCGAACCGTCAGGCGCTCAGCCTTCGCTCACTGCCGCGTCGCGGGGGCGTCCGCCTCCGTGATGGGGCAGTTCATGACGCACTCATCGAAGCGCTGGAAGCAAACCGACAGGTGCCCCCCCGCGCCGATGCACTGCTCGAGCCGCATGTCACACTTGGCGACACAGATATTGGGGTGAACCACGGCCGCCTCGACTTCGGTGGGCGAGGAGTCCTCCAGGCCGCCTTCGACACCACCACAGCCCGCAAGCATCCCCGTCGCCAACACCACGGCCATGACAATGGACTTCACCTGCATGACTCCTCCTTTTGAGACCTGTCCGAAATGGAAGGTAATCTCAGGATACAGGTTTCGCTGTCATGTCTCGAAATCGAACTGTGTCGCACCGGGCGCAATCCCTCACATTCCGGCTCGGCGACGGAGCGCGGGCGCCCCCCGGCGTCCCGGAGTCCGCGCCTGGGTGTCGGCCACCCCGACACAGCGTGCGGACTCCCGGAGTCCGCGCCTTGTCGCGGCGGCGCCCTGCGTGTTCGTTGTGACATCCCCGCGCGGCGCGGGTAACCTGCCGGAGAGATGAACCCCGCCGCCAGGGCCGACATGGAGTCACGTGCCGATCGCGCCCTGCGCCGCGGCGAGCTCACCGAAGCGCTCGGCATGTACGAGTCGCTCGCGCGGGCCTTTCCGCACGACGCGGCGCTCGCCCTCAAGCTCGCCAACGCGCGCGAGCTGCTCCAACCCGCGGAGTTGGCGGTGCTCGAGGCCGCCCGCGCCGAGGCCAGCATCCCCCTCCCCGTGGGCCCCTCCTCCCCCGTCCAGGAAGGCGAGCGCCTCTTCGCGCTGGGCGACTATGCGGGCGCGGCTGCTTGCTACCGGCGCGCGCTCCAGGAGCGCCCGGACAGCGAGCTGCTCAAGGAGCGGCTGATCGAAATCTACGGCCTCGCGAAGGCCATGCCCCTACAGTCACCGACAGATAGGGCGCTCCCCGACAAGCCCGAGCCTCGGCTCCAGGCCCTGCTGGATCGGGTGGCCTCGCGCCGCCGCTTGAAGCGGGACTGAGGAAAAGGCCCGTTTCCACTCGTGAATCCGCCCTGGCCGGTGATTCACGCGTTGCACCCCCCAGGGGGCCCCCCTACAATCAGGTCCGACGTTTCTGTCATGGTGAAGCACCCTCCCTCTGACACCCGCGTCCGACCTGTATGCCCCGTCCCATGAGACTCGGAGTCCTGACCGGCGGTGGCGACTGCCCCGGCCTCAACGCGCTCATTCGCGGCCTCGTGAAGCGGGGCACGCACGAATTCGGCCACGCGTTCGTGGGCATCGAAAACGGCTACATGGGGCTGGTGGAGCCAGGGCTCGCCCACCCGCTCACCGAGGAGGACACCCGCGGCATCCTCCCCAAGGGCGGCACCATCCTGGGCACGTCCAACAAGGCCAACCCCTTCAGCTACGCGACCCGTGAGGACGGGCGGTGGGTGGAGCGGGACGTGTCCGACCAGGTCCTGCGCCGCTGCGAGGAGCTGGGCCTGGACGGGCTCGTCGCCGTGGGGGGGGATGGGACGCTGTCCATCGCCCACCGGCTCGTGGAGAAGGGGCTCAAGGTCGTGGGTTGTCCGAAGACCATCGACAACGACCTGTCCGGGACGGATCAGACGTTCGGCTTCGACACCGCGCGGCTCATCGTCACCGAGGCGCTCGACCGCCTGCACTCCACCGCCGAGGCCCATGACCGGGTGATGGTGGTGGAGATCATGGGCCGCCACGCCGGCTTCCTCACCTTGGAGAGCGGCATCGCCGGGGGCGCGGACGTCATCCTGATTCCGGAGATTCCGTACAGCGTGGAGGCCGTGGTGGAGAAGCTCCGCCGCCGCTCCACCCGCCGTCGCAGCTTCTCCATCATCGCCATCTCGGAAGGCGCGTTCCCCCAGGGCGGCGAGCTGGCCGTGCTGGACGCGGCGGAGGCCATTCCCGGCCGGGGCGTGGTGCGGCTCGGCGGCTCGGGGAAGGCGCTGGCGGACCTGCTGGCCCGGCACATCGAAGCGGAGATTCGCGTGACGGTGCTGGGCCACCTCCAGCGCGGAGGCAGTCCCAGCGCGGCGGACCGGGTGCTGGCCACCCGCTACGGCTGCAAGGTGCTGGACCTGGTGAGCGCGGGCCAGTGGGACCACATGGTGGCCCTGCGCGCGGGAGAGATCATCGCGGTGCCGTTGAGCGAGTCGCGCAAGGAGCGCCGGGTGGATCCGGCGGGTGAGCTGGTGCGCTTCACCAAGAGCATGGGCATCAGCTTCGGGGACTGAGGGGACCGCCAACACGCCATGACGACGCTCGTCGGCCGCCATATCGGTCGCTACCGCATCCTCGAGCAACTGGGCTCGGGGGGCATGAGCGTCGTGTACAAGGGGCTCGACACCGCCCTGGACCGTGAAGTCGCGGTGAAGGTGCTGCACCCGCACCTGGCCGGCAAGGACGAGTCCCGCCGGCGGCTGGCCCGCGAGGCCCGCGCGGTGGCCAAGCTGCACCACCCCAACATCCTGGAGGTCTTCGACTTCTCCGCGGCGGATGCCCAGGACGCGTTCATCGTCACCGAGTACATCCGCGGGCAGACGCTGAAGACGTTCATGGACGAGGGGCCCATGGACCCGCCGGAGCTGGCGGCCATGGTCATCCACGAGCTGGCCGCGGCGCTGGCGCACGCGCACGAGTCCGGCGTCATCCACCGCGACCTCAAGCCGGAGAACGTCATGGTGCGCGAGGACGGCGTCCTCAAGCTCATGGACTTCGGCATCGCGCGGCTGATGGACATCGAGGAGCGGATGACCGTCACCGGCACGCTGGTGGGCTCGCCGGCCCACATGGCTCCGGAGATCATCGAAGGCCTGGAGGCGGGCCCCGCGGCGGACGTCTTCAGCGTGGGCATCATGTTCTACGCGGCGATGACGGGACGGCTGCCCTTCAGCGCGTCCAACACCACCGCCACGCTCAAGCGCATCCTGGACGGGGACTACGAGGACGCGCGCCGGCGCGTGCCCGCGCTGTCCGACGAGCTGGCGGACATCTGCGCCACCTGCCTCCAGCGCGACCCGGAGCGGCGCTACCCCGACGCGGCCCGGCTGCGGGACGCCCTGGCGGACTACCTGGCCGGCCTGGGCTTCGCCCGCGTGGGCGAGGAGCTGGTGTCGTACTTCGCGGACCCGCCGTCGTACCGGAAGCTGGCCCGCCAGCGCCTCGTCGCCACCCTGCTGGAGCGCAGCGAGCGGCAGCTCGCGGAGAAGCGCACCCCGCGCGCCCTGGCCAGCCTCAACCAGGTGCTGGCGCTGGACGCCACCAACGCGCGGGCGCTGGCGCTCCTCAAGGGTCTCCAGCGCGCCCAGCGCCTCAAGACGTGGCGCCGCCGGGGCCTGCGCCTGGGCGTGGGCATGGCCGCCGTCGGACTGCTGGGCCTGGGCGGCTGGCAGGCCCGCCACGCGAACGTCGCCGAAGCCACCCCGCCGCCCGACGCCACCACGCCCGGACAGGTCGCGGCCACGCCGCCTTCGGCCACGCCTGCCGAGCCGCTCGCCCCCGTCGCGCCTCCTGACACGGCTCCGGCCCCGAAGGAGAGCGCCGGGCGTCCGGCGCCAGGCACGGCGCAGCCGCCCCGCCCGGGGGGAACGGCGCCGCGCCCGGTCAAGGACACGACGGCACCGGGAGGCCTGGCGCCGCGAACGGACGGCGCGCTGGCCGTGGGCGGCGCCGTGCGCGGCCTGGGCACACGCCCCGAGGACGAGGAGGCGCCGCGCAAGCCGCTGGTGCGCAAGCTGCCGGTGTCCATCCTGGTGCGCCCCTATGGCAGCATCCGCGTGGATGACGGCGCGGCCAGCGCCCAGCCGCTGCAGAAACATGACGTGGAGGTGACGCCGGGCCGGCACACCGTCACCATCTCCTGCGACTACTGCGAGGACGTGGTGGACACCATCGACGTGCAGCCGGACGGTGAGAACGTCTTCCACCTGCGCGCCCAGCCCAAGACGTCCCGCCTGTCGGTGGACTTCGAGCCCGCGGGCGCGCTGGTGCGCGTGGGCGACCAGCTCCGCTCCGCGGAGGACAGCGTGAAGACGCCCTTCGAGGTCCGCTCTCCGCGAGGCCCGGCGGGCTTCCAGCACACCGTCGTGGTGGAGGTCTCCCACCCCGGCTACGTGTCGGAGCGCCGCGAGGTGCGGCTGCGGCCGGGCGAACCCACCACCCTGCGCGGGAGCCTCCGCCCAGAATGAGCCGCCGCCTCCCGCTCTTGCTCACGGCGCTGATGCTGCTCGCTCCGGCCGCCACGCGCGCCCAGGACGCCGGGGATCCGGAGGTCGCCGCGCTGCGCGCCAGCTTCGAGTACGGCAAGTACGCGGAGGTGATGGACCGCGCGGGCTCGCGCATCGACCGGGGCGGCCTGGACGAGGACGACCTGGCGGAGCTGCACAAGCTCGCGGGCCTGGCGGCCTTCAACCTGGGCCGCACCGACGACGCCCGCCGTCACCTGCGCGCGCTGCTCCGGTTGGATCCGGACTTCAGCCTGGACCCCTTCGTCGTCCCGCCGCCCGCGGTGGCCTTCTTCGACACGCTCAAGGAGGACATGGACACGGAGCTGGACTTCCTGCGCCAGGAGCGACGGCTGCGCCAGGAGCGCGAGAAGGCGGAGGCCGAGCGCCGCGAGCGCGAGCGCCTGGAGGCTGAGGTCCAGCGCCGCCGCGCCGAGGAATTGGCGTCCCAGGTGACGGTGCGCACGGTGGAGAAGCGCAGCTTCCTGGTCAACTTCGTCCCCTTCGGCGCCGGCCAGTTCCAGCAGGGCCGCAACAGCCTGGGCATCGTCTTCGCCGCCACCGAAGGCGTGCTGGCGGTGACGAGCATCATCTCCTTCTTCGCCTACGAGGGGCTGTTCGAGGAGCGCACCATCGACCTGGACAACGTGCTGGACCCGGACGGCCGGGCCTCCGTCACGGTGCGCTACATCCCCACCAGCCGGGCCCAGCAGCGCGACGCGTGGCAGCTGCTCAAGCTGTCGTCGGCCGCGGGCTTCTACGCCATCTACGCCGTGGGCGTGGTGGACGCGCTGTTCCACCACGAGGACCAGGTGGTCCGCAGCACGGTGGAGCCTCGCGCCGCCCCCCCCACGGCGCCGTCCTCTCGCCCCACTTCCGCCCGCGCGACGGCACCGAAGACGTACACGCGCGTGGGCCTCTACCCGACCCCCGGCGGACTCGGCGCCGGTCTCACCCTCTCCTTTTGACGGAGACACCCTCCAGGTACGTGAAGCCATGGCCAGCCTCACCGTCCGCACCCCCGATGGCAAGGTCCGCGCCGTCTCCCTGCACAAGCGCCTCACCAGCATTGGCCGGGGCCCGGACAACGACATCCCGCTGGAGGACACCTCCGTGCCCGCCAGCGCCCTGCACGTCACCTTCGACGGCACGCGCTACGAGGTGGGCAGCCTGGGCGCCACCTTCCACGTCAACGGCAAGAAGCGCGACGCCCATGCGCTCTCCACCGGCGACGTGGTCCGCGTGGGCCACACCGAGCTGATCTTCGCTCGGGACGACGCCCCCCGTGCCCCACCTCCGCCCATGCCCGCTCCGCGAGAGCTGGTACACACGTCCAATCCGGACTCGCACACCTCGGAGCTGCCTGGCGTCCCCGGCCGCGAGCTGCTGCTGCTGCGCCGGCTCACCGCGTTCAGCGAGCGGCTGCTGGGGCTCTACGATTTGGAGCGCCTCCTGGAGGGCCTGATGGACGAGGCCATCGAGGTGACGCGCGCCGACAAGGGCTTCCTCATCCTGATGGAGAACGGGGAGCCGCGCGTGAAGGTGGCGCGCAACGTGTCCCGGGAGAACATCGAGGACGCGGTGGAGAAGGACAAGATCTCCGACTCCATCATCGCCAAGGTGGTGAAGGAGCAGAAGGCGCTCATCGTCGCGGACGCGCTGGACTCGCCGGAGTTCAACAAGAGCGACTCGGTGGTGAACCTGCGCGTCCACTCCGTCATGTGCGTGCCGCTGATGCAGAAGGGCGACCTCTTCGGCGTCCTCTACGTGGGCAACGACCGGCTGGTGAACCGGTTCGAGCCCAAGAGCGCGGACATGCTCACCATCTTCGCGGCGCAGGCGTCGCTCATCCTCCAGAACGCGATGCTGGTGAGCGACCTCAAGCTCGACAACACCGAGCTGCGCCGCAAGCTGGAGGACCAGCGCTACGGCGACATCGTCGGCGCGTGCCAGGGCATGCGGGACGTGTACAAGCGCATCGACAAGATCGCCCCCACGGACATCTCCGTGCTCATCACCGGCGAGACGGGCACCGGCAAGGAGCTCATCGCCCGGGAGATCCACCGCCGCTCGCCACGCGCGAAGGGCCCCTTCATCACCATCAACTGCGGCGCGATTCCGGAGAACCTGCTGGAGAGCGAGCTGTTCGGCCACGTGAAGGGCGCCTTCACCGGCGCGGTGGCCACCAAGGCCGGCAAGTTCCAGGCGGCCATCGGCGGCACGCTCTTCCTGGACGAAATCGGTGAGATGCCCCTGCAGCTCCAGGTGAAGCTGCTGCGCGCGCTCCAGGAGAAGATTGTCTACAAAGTAGGCGACAACCGCGGCGAGCCGGTGGACATCCGCGTGGTGGCGGCCACCAACAAGGTGCTTGAGGACGAGGTGAAGAAGAACACCTTCCGCGAGGACCTCTACTACCGCCTCAACGTCGTCACGCTGAAGCTGCCGCCGCTGCGCGAGCGCGGCGAGGACGTGGTGGTGCTGGGCCGCTTCTTCCTCCAGAAGTACGCCCGCGAGTTCAGCTCCAAGGCCCGCGGCTTCACCCCCTCCGCCACCGTGTCCATGCGCAAGTACGGCTGGCCGGGCAACATCCGCGAATTGGAGAACCGGCTCAAGAAGGCGGTGGTGCTCGCGGACAAGCCGCTGCTGGGGCCGGATGATTTGGACCTGAAGCCGGAGAACCTGGAGCCCATCATGCCGCTGCTCCAGGCCAAGGAAGAGTTCCAGAAGCGTTACATCAACGAGGTGCTGGCCCGGAACAATGGGAACCGCACCAAGACGGCCAAGGACCTGGGAGTGGACCCGCGCACCATCTTCCGGCATCTGGAGAAGCTGGAAGCGGAGAAGTCGGGCCGGCCGCTGCCGCCCGAGGAGGGAGACGAGCTGCTCTAGGGGAGCGGCCCGTCCGTGAAGATGGAAGCCACGACGCGGCGACAGGCCTGGAGACGAAAGCTGGGGCTGCTGCTGGCCACGGGCTGCGCCGCGTCCGGCTGCCTCATCCCCCAGGACGACACGCTGCTGGACTCCGTGCCGGAGTTCATGAACCGGCCGCCGCGCATCATCGACAGCCTCGTCGCGCCCCAGCAGCGCTTCATCCCGGACTTCGGCGCGGACGGCTGCGACCTCACCTTCGAAGTGGCCGTCGAGGACCCGGACGTGGACGACCGCATCGTCGTGCACTGGTACGTGGACTACAACCCGCAGGACCCGCGCGGCCCCTACCGTCAGTATGAGCTGGCCAGCACCCGCGAGCCCCGGCGCTCGGACCGGGGCACGCTGCTCATCAGCCTCGCGTCCGCCAACAACCCGCTGGGCACACCCGGCCCCCACCTGGTGGAGGCGCTGGTGAGCGACGCGGAGCTGGTGGACCGCGTGGTGCGGCCCCGGCCGGTGCAGCTGCCGGACGGCACCACGCTCGACAACCCGGGCTTCGTCGTCACCTATTCGTGGGTGGTCAACACCGTCCAGGGAGACTGCCGGTGAGGCGCCAGTGGCCGCCGCGGCGACTCGCGTGGACCCTCCTGATGTCCGGCCTGTCCGGCACCGGCTGCGTGCTGCTGGAGGATGCGCCGGACCCCAGCCAGCTGGTGTGCCGCGCGGACAGCGACTGTGCCTCCAACGAGGTGTGCTTCCCCGACGGGTGCGGCGACCCGGGCCGGGACATCGTGGTGGAGGTGACGCCCAACCCCCATGACGGCCTGCACGCGCAGGACTTCCCCGTGGACGCCATCCGGCCGGAGCTGAACCTGGCGCTGTTCGGGCCCGCCACCGTCCAGGGCAGCACCGTGCGCGCCACCACGCCCGGGGGCGGCGCCCCGCATCCCTACAACGAGCCGCTGCACCTCACCGCCCGCGGGGAGAGCGCGCTGCTGCCGGGCGTGGCGCGCCTCTTCACGGCCGACCTGGTCCCCGTCAACGGCGCCTGGGAGCTGCCCGTGGGGACCGGGACGTACACGGTGACGTTGGAGCCGGAGGACCTGGGGCTGCCACCGGTGCGCGGCGCCGCCACCGTGTCGCCCGGCGGCGCCGTGCCCCTGCAGTTGGTGTTGCCCGCCCCCAACCAGGTGGCCCGGCTGGAAGGCCGGGTGGTGCGCCAGGGCGCGCAGCCGGTGGACGCCGCGCTGCAGGTCCAGGCGCTGGACGCGGACCTGACGCCCCTGTCCCAGC
Organism: Myxococcus sp. AM009; assembly: GCF_013372605.1. Classification (NCBI taxonomy): domain Bacteria; kingdom Pseudomonadati; phylum Myxococcota; class Myxococcia; order Myxococcales; family Myxococcaceae; genus Myxococcus; species Myxococcus sp. AM009. Next base: position 15,251 of record NZ_JABXEP010000042.1, on the reverse strand, counting down.
GCGTGCCGGTGGCGCGCGGCTCGGGCGACTTCTCCCTGGCCCTGCCGCTGGAGGCCTCGCAGCGCACCAGCCTCCTGGTGCGCGTGACGGCGGCGGGCGACGCGTGGGTGCCGCAGAAGACGTTCACCGTGGACCCCCGCGAGCCGCTCACCGCGCCGCTGGAGCTGGGGGACCATGGCGAGCCGGTCCAGGTGTCCGGCCGCATCCTGGGACGGGACGGCCGGCCGGTGGTGCGGGCCTCGGTGTCCCTGCGTGGGCCCGTGGGAGGCGGCGGCACGTACCAGGGGCCCCTGGTCGTCACCGACGGGGAGGGCCGCTTCACGGTGGAGACGCTCCCCTCGGGGCCGGGCGGCACCCTGTCGCTGGTGGTGGTGCCGCCGTCAGGCTCCACCGCGGGGCTCACGGTGCAGTCGGTGGAGGTGCCTCGCACCGGCGCGGTGCTGCCGGACGTCGTGTGCCCGGACCGGCGCATCATCCGGGGGACGATTCTCCAGACGGACAACACCACCCCGGCGCTGGGCGTGAGGGTGCTGGCGGATCCGGTGGGACCGGTGCCGGGCTGGCCGCGTCCCCCGGCGGGCGGCGAGTCCCTGGGTACCACGGACGATACGGGCGCCTTCCGCCTGGGGTTGGATCCGGGCATCTACCGCGTGGACTTCATCCCCACGGAGAACCTGCCCCGCGTCAGCCGCGTCATCACCGTGCTCCCCGGCGACGACGCGTCCGAGCAGGTGCTGGCCACCTTCCCGCTCCAGCGCGGCCGCACGGTGCGGGGCCTGGTGACGGAGGCCGGAGCGCCGTCGCCCTACGCCTCCGTGCGCTTCTACCGGGTGGCGGACCTGGGAGGGCGCCCGTCCCCGGTGCTGCTGTCACAGACGGTGTCGGACCACCTGGGCCGCTACACCGCCCTGCTGCCGGTGCGCTGATTCAGGGCAGCCGGCCGGCGCCAGGGTTGCGGCCCGCGGCGCTCAAGGCCTCGTGCAACGAATCCACCGCGCCGCCCACCTCTCCCGCGTACTGCACCGCGTGGATGGCGTAGAGGTCCTGCACGCGCACCAGGCGGCGGAACACCTCGCGCAGGGGGGCGCGCTCACGCGAGTCGAGCGCGCATTCGGACTCCCGCACGCGGAGCTTCTGCAGCCACGCGGTGCGGAAGCGCATCCATTCCTGGTCAACGCTCTTGGCGGGAGACACGTTCACCAGCTTCTCGCGCCCGCTCTCCAGTTCCGTCCACAAGGCGCGCGCGCCGTCCAGGCACTCGCGGAACGTGAGCGCCACGGGGGCGGGAGGCAGCTTCTCCGGCGTCATGGCCAAGACGGAGCGGCCGACACTCCAGATGAGCCACAGCGAGAACAGCGTGGTGAGGAGGATGTAAATCCCATACGCGGCACCACGAAAGCGGCGGTAGCGGGGATCTTTCCGGGGGTCGGGAGCGGACACGGGGCCCACGTCTTATGACCGTGGACCCCGCGTGGCAACGCTTCCGTGTGTCCACCGTCCGGTGGATGGGGCGCCGGGCCCCAGGGCGCTACTGGCCGGGCTGGCTGGTCGCCTGGGGCGGAGCCGCGGGCGCCGGGTTCATCAGGCGCTTCACCGTGGCGATGCGCCCCCGGAACTGCGACTGGTACTGGCTGTTCAGGTAGGAGCCCGCCGCGTCACGGGCGATCTCCAGCGCCTTATCGTACTGGCCGACCTCCTGGTAGGAGTGCGCCAGCAGCAGCATGGCGTAGTCGCGCGTCTTCGACTTGCGATCACCGTCCACGAAGCGGGCGAGCAGCGGCACGGCCTTCTCGTGGTTGCGGGTGTTGTTGTAGGCCGTGCCCAGGAAGAAGGACGCGTCCAGCGCCTGGTCCTGCGGCGGGTTCATGGCCAGGAACCGCTCCATGTTGGAGATGACGCCGTCCATCTCGTTCTTGCGGAAGGCGATCTTCCCCTGCTCGAACGCGGCGTCGCCCGTCTCCCGGCGCAGCACGCCGGCGCGGTCATTCAGGGCCTGGCGCTCCAGGGTGCTCAGCCGCGACGTGTCCAGCTTCACCAGCGCGTCAATGCCCTTGAGGCGCTCATCGCCGGGCAGGCTGGTCATCATCTTGTAGACCTTGTTCGCCTCCTGCTGGACCGCCTGGTGCGCCGCGGTGTCCGCGCGCTGCTTCTCCAGTTGGCCGGAGAGGTCGGCGACCGTCTTCTCCAGGCGCTCCTTCTCATTGGTGGCGCTGGAGCTGCGCGCGCTGGTGATCATCAGCGCGGCGCCCACGGAGATGACCGCGAACAGCACGTAGGCCACCGCGGACGACAGCCACTGGCGCTTCTGGAAATCTTCGTGGCGTTTGCCAACCGCCTTCACCTCCGCATGGAGGTTCTTGAGCAGGTTGTCGCTCTTGATGACGAGGTTGCGTGCCTCGACGATCTCACGGCGCAGATCCGTGAGCTCCTTTTCCACATCCGTTTTCGGCTGGTCTGGCATGGACATCTTCCTAGGCCCGGAAATGATCTCGGCCGATTCGCGCATCGTAAGGAGTTCTCCCGGTCATGCGGCGATAATTTCCGCAGCGGAACAGCGCTGCTGAGCCCATGCATTTCCCAGAAGAAGGGCGACAGCGCCCGCTCGCCTGCCACCCCTCCGGAGCTACAGGCTCCCGGGCAGCGGCCGTGATGGCTCCGCTGGAAAGCTGTACGTCACGCCCAGCGAGAGCCAGCTCCCTCCCAGGCTGAACGAGCCGACGCGCGCAGTGGACGGCCCCACCGGACCTCGGAGGAACGCGAGCCGGTAATCAGCGGTGATGCCCCAACGCGGCGTCAGGCGCAACGTGGCGCCGACGTTGCCCATCCACGTCTGGGTGGTGATCTCCTGGAGCGCCTCCCCCTTGCGCTCCGACGAGGCGAGCGTGGGCCCCGTCAGCAGGCCCGCGAAGGGCACGAGCCCATGCGGGCCCAGCTGCGGAAGCACCGTCTGGAAGCGCAGGCCGATGAGCGCCCCGTAGCCCAGCACGTCCACCTGCCGGGCCTGCGGCGGCCCGCCGTCGACGCCCGGCTCGTTGAGGTACAGGCGGCTCTGCGTGCCGAACAGGTCGATGCCCACCTCCAGCAGGTCGGAGATGGCGTAGGCGAAGGACCCCACCACCGTGGGCCCGCCCGCCACTTCCCGGGCACGCGGCAGCCCCTGGTTGGCGGAGCGCGAGTACCAGCCGTCGTAGAGCGTCTTGTTGGGGGTGATGCGCCAGCCGCCCTGGATGGTGATGCGGCCCACCCCATCCAGCGAGGTGGACACGTCCTCATCGCCGTAACCGTCATATTGAGCGGCGGCGGGGGCGGAGAGCAGCAGTGCGAGCGGAAGAAGGCGGCGGAGCATCAATGGCGGCTTTGGCGTCAGGGGCGCTTGGGGCTCAGCGCGATTTCCAGGAAGGTGGTCCGCCGGCGGCGCAGCGATGCGACGAAGCAGCGCACCACGCATCCGGCGCCGAACTCGCGCAGCACCACGCCGAGATTCGCCACCACGTCCCGCAGGGTGATCACACCGTGCATGTGCCCGCTCCTGTGCGCTGCGGAGGTTGGCCTGGGTGCTACAGGCGTGTGGCGCACGCTAACAGGGGGTCCCCCCCCGTCAATTTTCAGGGCGCTCAGCGGGCGCGCCGCTCCAGCTCCAGCAGGGGAATCTCCAGCACCACCACCGTGCCGTGGCTGCACGGGGGATGGAAGTCGGCCCGGTCCAGCTCCCCGAGCAGCGCGCGGAACTGCGCGTCGGAGAGCGGCGCCGCGCCGGCCTGCCTCGCGGCGTGGCACGCCATCACCCGCACCGCCTCCGCAAGCGACACCGTGTCCAGCGTCGCGCTCTTCGGTGGAAGCGCCCGCGCCAGGGCTTCCAGCAGCGCGCGCGCGTCCGCGCCTTCCAGTCCCGGCGGCACCGTCTTCAACGCCACCGTGGTGCCGCCGAACGGCTCCACGTCGAAGCCCAGGCGGGACAGGGCCTCCCTGCCCTCCACCAGGGCCTTGGCCGCCGCGACGGGCAGCTCCAGCGTGGTGCCGAAGAGCGTGGGCGCCGGAGGCGGCTTGCCGGACTCCAACGCGCGCAGGTAGCCCGTCAGGCGCGCGCGCTCCAGCGCCGCGTGCGGGTCCATCACCACCAGCGTGCCCCCCGGCCCCTCGCAGAGGTGGAAGCGGCCGCCCAGCATGCCCAGGGGCCGCAGCGCGCCGAAGTAGCCCGGCGGGGGGGCCTCGTTGAGCTGCGGCTGCGCCTGTCCGAAGGCGGGGGCCTGCCCCACCGCGGCGGCGAAGGGCAGCGCGCCCGGCCGAGCCCCCTGCCCCAGGGGCGGCGCCCCCGGACCGGGCCCCCCCGGCGCGTCCATGGCGGTGGGCAGCGGGCCACCCCACGCGGCCTCCTGGGCGCGGGTGAGGAAGCGCTCCACGGCGTGCGCGTAGTGCGCGGCGTCCATGGGCTGGCCGGCCTGGGGCCCGGCGCCCTCCACGCCCGAGCCCAGCCACGGCGCGGCGCGCAGCATGCGGCTGAGCGCGGCCGTCACCGCCTCCTGGACACCCCGGGCGTCGGCGAAGCGGACCTCCTGCTTCTGGGGGTGCACGTTGACGTCCACCGCGCGCGGGTCCACGTCGATGTGCAGCACCACCACGGGCTGGCGCCCGGCGGCGAGGAAGTCCTGGTACGCGCGCTGGATGGTGCCAATGAGGCCGCGGTCCCGGATGTAGCGGCGGTTGACGAAGGTGTAGAGGCCGCGCGCGTTGTTGAACGTGAACTCGGGCGAGGCGGCATACCCCGTGACGGCCACGCCCAGCCGGCGCTCCTCCACGGGGAACAGGTGCGGATGGGCCGTGGAGCCCAGCGCCGCGGCGATGCGCTCGCGCGGGTCATCCGGGCAGGCCGCGCTGGAGAAGAGCGTGCCGCCCTCGTGCGAGGCGAAGAAGCCCACCTCCGGGTACGCCAGGGCCAGGCGCACCACGGCCTCCTCCGCGTGCTTCAGCTCCGTGTCGCCCCGGCGCAGGAACTTGCGGCGCGCGGGCACGTTGAAGAACAGGTCCTCTATCGTGATGACCGTGCCCGTCCTCGGCGGCGCGTCCTCCACCAGCGGTGGCCCACCGCCCTCCACCGACACCCGCGTGCCCACCTCGGAGCTCGCGTCCGCGGTGTGAAGTGTGAACCGGGAAACGGATGCGATGGCGGGGATGGCCTCGCCCCGGAACCCCATGGAGTCGATGTGGAACAGGTCGTCCAGCTCGCGCAGCTTGCTGGTGGCGTGGCGCTCCAGGCAGGCCACGGCGTCCGTGCGCCCCATGCCGTGCCCGTCATCCGACACGATGATGCGGTCCACGCCCCCGCCGTCCAGCTCGACGCGGACCGTGCTGGCCCCGGCGTCAATGGCGTTCTCCACCAGCTCCTTCACGACGGAGGCGGGGCGCTCCACCACCTCGCCGGCGGCGATCTTGTTGATGAGGACGTCGCTGAGGCGGGCAATCCGGGACATGACGGCCGGACACCCTCCGCCACCCAGGCGACGTTGTCCAGCAACACAACAGGCGTCGCGGCTGACAATCCCAGGCGGCTGGGCTAACACACGACGCCGCGTATGGACGTGTCACGACCAGGCAAGGGGCGGCTGCGCATCGCGGTGACCGGCGCGAGCGGCGACTATGGACGGCTCCTGCTGTCGCGGCTGGACCAGGACCCCGACGTGGAGAGCATCCTCGTGCTCGACGTCACCCGGCCGGAGGGCGACAAGGTGGAGTTCCACCGCGTGGACCTCACCCGGTACGACGCCGAGAGCGAGCTCACCGACGCGCTCACCGAGCGCCCCGTGGACGCGCTCTACCACCTGGCGTTCCTGTTCGGCCCCATCCGCAACGGCTCCCTGGCGCACGAACTGGAGGTCATTGGCACCATGAACGTGCTGACGGCGGCGGGCCGCTCGCGGCTGCCCCGGCTGGTGGTGCCCTCCATGACGGCCGTCTACGGGGCGCGCGGCAACAACCCCGCCCTGCTTCGCGAGGACTCAGCGCTCCAGGGTTGCCCGCACAGCCGCTTCGTCACCGACAAGGTGGAGGTGGAAGGCCAGGTGCGCGCCTTCCGGGAGCGGCATCCGGACATGCGCGTGCTGGTGCTGCGCTTCGCGCCGGTGCTCGGTCCCTCGGTGGACAACCCGGCCACGCGCTTCTTGAAGAACCCGGTGGTGCCCACGCTGATGGGCTTCGATCCGCTCTGGCAGGGGCTGCACGAAGACGACGCCGCGCGGGCCCTGCACTTGGCCCTGCGCGCGGACGCCTCCGGCGAGTTCAACATCGTGGGCCAGGGGGTGATGCCAATCTCCGGGCTCATTCAGCGGGCGGGCGCGCGGCCGCTTCCCCTGCCAGGGCCCTTGTTCCGCGCCGGCCTGCATACGTTGGACGCCGTGGGCGCGGGCACGTTGCCCGTGGCCCTGCTCGACTACATCCATTACTCATGGGTCGCTGATGGCGAGCGCGCCGAATCCGTGCTCGGTTTCATCCCCCTCCACCATGTCAGAGACGCCGCTGCGGCGCTGAAGAGGAGCTAGTCATGGCCAAGGGCGTCCTTGGGAACGATCCCTTCAAGCGCGGCGCCGCGTCGCGCCCCACCGAGGCTTCCACGCCGGGTGGCGAGGAGAAGGCCGCCGCCGCGGAGACGGTGACGAAGAAGCAGCCGGGGAATGGCGGGACGGCGGCCGCGAAGGCCGGTGGCAAGGCGGCCTCCGCGAAGTCGCGCAAGCACGAGGGCAAGAAGGCGCCCGCGAAGGCCAAGGGCGGCAAGGCGGCCGGAGGCAGGAAGGGCGCCGCGGCTGCCCGGCCTCCGGCGCAGGCCTCGGGGACGCGGCCCCCCCGGGATTCTGCCCACGGCGCCGGCGACGCCGCCCTCCCCCTCCGCGAGCCCGCGGCGGCCACGCCGCTCACGCTGGACGCACCAGCCCCCGGCCCGGTGAACGATGCCGGAGCCCCCACGTCGAAGCAGCGCGACGTGGACCATGCCCTGGCGGAGGCCCTTGCCGCCGAGGTGGCCGAAGCCACCGCCACCGCCGCGGTGGACGCGGCGCTGGGCGCACAGCCCGGCCCCGACGCCGAGCTTGAGCGGCTCATGGCCACGGAGCTCGCGACCGAGCTGGCCGAAGCCGCGGTGGAGGAAGCACTGGAGCAGGGCCCACCTGCCCAGCCGCTGAAACAGGAGCAGGAGCTCGCCGCGGCCGTGGCCGCGCAGGTGGCGGACAGCGCGGCGCGGGCCGCCATGGACGAGGGGCGTGCCCACCACGCCACACCGGAGGCTCCGGCCGTCACCCGGTGGGAGCAGGAGACGTCCGTGCGCGTCGTGGTGACGGAGGAGGCGGACACCTCCGCGGTGGAGCCGGAGGTGGAGCTGCCGGATGCCACGCGCGACGAGTTCCCGCCCGGCCGCAGGGGCCCGCTGTCGCTGGTACCGCCGCCCGCCGCGAGCGCGGGTGAGTCCTATCGGGAGGCCTTCTCTCCGGAGTTCGGACGCGGTGAGCCCGAGGGCGTCCGTCCCCTGGCGGAGCGCGCCGTGGCGGCCCTCTCCCTGGCCCGTGACATCGCCGGGCAGGCGCTGGCGAGCGAGAGCCTGGCCCGGGCGATGCTCGCGATGGGCGGGCTGAAGGACATGGTCCGCGCGGGCCTGGGCACCGGCGGTGGCGCGAACCTGGACGCGTACGGCAAGGACCCGTCGCTCGTCGAGCGGCTGGAGCCCGTGCTCGAGTTCCTCTATTCGCAGTACTGGCGCGTGTCCGTGCAGGGCGTGGACCACGTGCCGCCGGGCGCGGCCATCCTGGTGGCCAACCATTCAGGCGCCCTGCCCTACGACGGGCTCGTCATGTCCATGGCGCTCACGCGTGAGCGCCCGGACCTGCGCGAGCCGCGCTGGCTGGTGGAGGACCAGGTCTTCCACGCGCCGATGGTGGGCACGCTCTTCAACCGCCTGGGCGCCGTGCGGGCCTGCCCGGAGAACGCGCTGCGGCTCCTGGACGAGCACCGCCCGCTGGTCGTCTTCCCCGAAGGCTACCAGGCCCTCAGCAAGCCCTTCGGTGAGCGGTACCGCCTGAAGCGCTTCGGCCGCGGCGGCTTCGTGAAGCTGGCGCTGCGCACTGGCGCGCCCATCGTCCCCGTGGCCATCGTCGGCGCGGAGGAGACGTCGCCCCTGCTGGGCCGCATCCCCGCGTCCTTCCTGGGCCTGCCCTACGTGCCCCTCACGCCGCTGGGCCCCCTGCCCCTGCCGGCCAAGTGGAGCATCCGCTTCGGCGAACCCATTGGCGTCGAGGGCCTCGCGCCCGAGGCCGCGGACGACCTGGGCGAAGTCCAGCGCCTCACCGAGCGCACCCGCGAGGCCATCCAGAGCATGCTCCAGTCGCTGCTGCGCGAGCGCCGCTCCGTCTTCGCGGGCTGAAGCGCGAGGCGCCTGGACAGGCTCGAGGTGGGCTGGAGCCTCAGCCCACCACGCGGTTGCGACCGGACGTCTTCGCCTCGAAGAGCTTCTCGTCGGCGTCGCGTACCAGCTCACCCGACTCGCGGTGGTGTGGCTCCAGCACCGCGAGGCCCACGGACACCGTGACGGGGATCGCCTGCCGGTCGAACTCGAAGCGCTGCTTCTCCACCAGCCGGTGCACCTTCTCCGCGAGCTGGCGCGTGCCGGCCAGCGACACCTCCGGCAGCAGGATGGCGAACTCCTCGCCGCCGTAGCGCGCGAACACGTCCTCACGGCGGATCTTCGTGCGCACCGTGGACGCCAGCTGCTTGAGCACCGAGTCACCCGCCAGGTGCCCGTACTTGTCATTCACCGCCTTGAAGTGGTCGATGTCCAGCAGCACCAGCGACAGCATCCGCTCGTAGCGGCGGCTCCGCGAAATCTCCCGGTCCAGCTGCTCGTCGAAGTAGCGCCGGTTGTAGATCTGCGTGAGGCCGTCCATCGTGGTCAGCCGGTAGATTTCGTCGTGGTACGCGGCCTCGATGTTGCCGCCGGCGATGTACTTGAAGATGGTGCGGCCAATCTTCACCAGGTCGCCGTTGCGCAGCTCGCGTCCACCCTCCGCCAGCTCGTCGTTGATGAACGTCCCGTTGGTGGAGCCCAGGTCGCGGATGCGCACGCCCTCGCGCGAATTGGTGATGCTCGCGTGGTTGCGGCTGACCGACTCCTGGTCGATCTGGATGTCCGCCTTGGACGAGCGCCCGATGAGCGTCTCCTCCGACGTGAGGTCGAACTTGCGCCCCAGGTCCAAGCCGTAGATCACCACCAGCGCCGCGTCGAGGTTGACCGGCCGGTCGGAGATCTTCGAGATGACCGTGACGACCGTCTCCTTCTGCACCTTGCCTCCCGGGACAACAACGCTACCACCCGGCAAATCAAGAAAGCGAGTCAGTGCATGGGAATCCAGGTGGGTGTTCCCGCACTCGGGCCTCAGGGGATGTCGACCTGCCGGGTCGCGGTGACGAGCGGGCGCAGGGGGTCACCCTCCGGGTCCACCAGGGTGGCCACCAGCGACACGCCCAGCCCCGAGCATTTCGCCGGGAGCTGCAGCTCCGCCTCGCCGCGTCCCGGCGCCACGGGGGCGGCGGCGAACAGCACCTGGTCGTCGCAATCCGTGCCGCCCCGCAGGCTGACGCGCACCTGGCCTTCGCTCCCTGAACCCGTGCCCAGGCGGAAGCCGGAGACGCTCACCCGCACCGCGCTGCCTCGGGCCAGCCGCTGCCCATCCGCCTCCGGATGGCGCCACGTCACCTCCGGCCGGCCCAGGCTCAGCGTGGCGACGGCCTCCGTCAGGTCCGCGAGCCGCTCCACGCCCAGGCCCTCCGCGGCCACCAGGCGGGACGGGCCCTGCCCCATGCGCCGGTCCAGGCCCCGCACGCGCAGCGCCTCCACCTGGAGCTTCGCCCGCGCTGGCTGCAGCAAGCCGTCGAAGGTGCGGTCCTCGAACCCCAGCGGCGGCCGGGGAACGACGACGCCGCCGTCCGTGTCGTCCGGGTCCATCAACACCGTCCAGCGGCGGCCGGCGCGGTCGGTGAACTCGGCGCGCACCACGCTGGCCCGTCCGTCCACCTGGGCCTGGAACTCGCGGCCGTCGAGCTCGCCGTGGGCGTCCCCGTCGAAGTTGTAGCGAGCGGACTCCGGAAGGGAGAGGAAGCTCAGCCCCGCGTCCACGGGCCGCAGGCCGTCCGGGTCGAACTCCGGCCTGGGCAGGTTCGCCACGAGCGCGCTGGTGGCCACCGTGCCGTCCTGGGCGTGGGCCCCCGACGTGGCGGACACCACCAACCGGTACGGCAGTCCCTCCAGGCCCCGGTGCGTGGGCGCCATGCGAACAGGCACCAGCCCGGGCCGGAGCAGCCGCGCATCGGCGTCCGTGTTCGGGTCGGCCGGCGCCACGTTGGCCGCGGCGCCCAGCCCCAACGGCACCATGCCCCGGCCCGGGACCGCCACGGTGGCCAACACGTAGGCGCGGTCCAGGTGCGCGCCCCGGTACTGGGGAAGCGGCGGCACACGCACGGCGAAGGGGAACGACAGCCGCACGCCCGGCGTCTCCCGTTCGAAGGGCAGCGCCTGCGCGTACTCCGCCGCACCGGTATCCGGCTCGCCGGTCAGGATGCCGGGCGTGGGCGCCAGGGTGAAGCGGGCGTCACGCGACAGCGCCGACAAGAAGCGCGTGGAGCCGGGCACCAACTGCCCCAGTTGCAGCAGCGGATCCATCCCCGGCGCCAGCAGGTTGAGGGGGAGCTCGTTCAGGGGGAGCGCGCCCGTCAGCGCCCAGGCCGTCCGCGTCCCACAGGCGCCCGTGCGAATGGCCAGCTCCGCGTCCAGCACGCCGGGCAGCGAGTCGTCACACACCCCCGCCACGCCCGGGGCCGCGACGTGCGGCATCGCGCTGCCCGCCAGCCACAGCGCGCTCCCCGACGGCAGCGACAGGCGGTCCGGGCCAGTGCCCAAGGGGAGCGCCACCTCGCGCTCCGAGCCCAGGAAGGACTCGGGGGCCAGCTCGGAGGGGAGCCCCGGCACGGACAACCCCACCAGCCCCACGCGCAGCGAGACCGCCGTCGAGGAGGGCTCCGTCAGCGTGGGGAAGGGGCCCGCCACGCCGCCGAAGCGGTCCAAGGGGTTGCGGCGCAGGGCCATCCGCACGTCGCGGAACTGGCTCGCGTCGTGGCGCGCCAGCGTCAGGTAGCCGTAGTCGGGGTGGAAGGCGGAGAGCGCCACCTTGCCCTCCGCGGGCACCCAGGCGGCGCCGTCTGCGTTCGTCACCATGGCCGCTTCCAGGTCGCCGTCCTCACCGGACACCGCGACGACGGCCAGCGGCACCGGGCGCCCGGTGAGCGCATCCACCACCAGCACGCGCACCCCACCCGGGGCCACCTCGGCGGGCAGCACGGTGACGCGCGCATGGCAGGAGGCGCTGCCCACCCGGGCCGCCAGCGCCAGGTGCTCCGAGGCGGGCTCGCCCAGCACGACGGAGGCCTGGTGGCCCTCTCCGCCCCCGACGACGGAGGCAGACAGCGCCTCCCACGCCACGCCGTCACGCAGCACCAGCGGCGCGCCCGTCGCTTCGCGCACCCACACCCGGAAGTCCACCGTCATCCCCGAGGTGCCCACGACGACGTCCGGCGTCACCTCGCACCCGACGGCCCGGGATTCGGACGGCGGCGAGCCACACGCTCCGTCACGGCACACCTCGCCCGAGTCACAGTCCGTGTCGGCGGCACAGACGACGGGCACGCACCGGTTCATGTCGCATTGGCAACCGGCGCCGCCTGCCTCGTCACACGCGGCCAGCGCATGAGGGCCCCGCCGCGCCTGGCCGCAGTCCTCGCGCGTCAGGCAGGCGGGCTCGCAGCGCGAGGTGGCCGAATCACAGAAGAAGAGCGCGGGGTCCAGGCAGTCCTGATCGACGGAGCAGTACGCCCCCTGTGGGAACGGCCCCACGGGGAGGTCTGTCCCCGTGTCCATGTCGCCACAGCCACTCAGGCACAGCAGGACACAGGCCAGGCAAGCCAGCACGAGGGGACGGGGTGTGGGACTCATACGGATGCGGCTCCGGGGGGACCGTCCGCGACCTTACAGGCAGGACGCGCGCTGCGCGACGGTACGCGGCGCCGGCCGCCGCCCTTCGAGCCCCATCATAGCCGGTCCGCCCGCCGCGCGCCCCTCCTCCGCAAGCGAGAGTTGGCTTTCGGGGGCAACGGATCGATGATCGCCCCCCTGATGGCCCGTGGTGAACCCAAGTCCCTGGAAAGTCTCCTTCCCCGCGTCCTGGCACGCCTGGCGGGAGAGTCCGGCAAGGGCCACGCGCTGGCGCCGGTGTGGGCGGCGGTGGTCGGTCCGCACCTCGCGCGCAACACCACCCCCCAGGCCCTGCATGGAACCACCCTGGTGGTGGCGGTGACGGGCGCCCAGTGGGCCCAGTCGCTGGAGTCCGAAGCGGCCTCGCTGTGCGAGCAGCTCAACGCGCGGCTCGGCCCCGGCACGGTGACGGCCCTCTCCTTCACGTTCCAGGTGGCGCGCCGATGATGATGGCCCTGTTGGCGCTCAGCGCCTTCCTGGCCGCCGCGCCGCCGACGTCGTCCGGCATGGAACGCAGCGCCGCCCAGCACGTCAGCCGCGAATTCGAGCGCGTGGGACGGCGCGTCCCGGTGGAGGACCCGAAGCTGACCACCGCCGCGCGGCGCCTGGCGCACGAGGCCCTCACCGAATACACCACCGGCGCGCCGGGCCTCTTCACCCTCACCTCCGCCGTCAGCGACGCGGGCGCGGCGGATCCCTCCCCTCGGGCGCTGGTCATCCGGGCGTGGGTGCCACGGCACGCCATCGAGACGTTCCTCGACCGCGATGACTTCAACAGCGAGCGCGCCTCGCACTTCGGCGTGGGCGTGTCCGTCCTCGGCGAGCGCGCGGCGCTCGTCCTGCTGCTGGTGGACCGCAAGGCGGAGCTCCAGGACTTCCCGCGCCTCATCGCCCGCGACCAGCGCTCGGCCATGACGCTCTGCGGCGCCCTGGTCTCACCGCTGCGGCGGGCAGAGGTGTACGTCACCCTGCCGAACGGCGAGGTGAAGCTCATGCCCGTCCAGAACCGGGGCGCGCGGGGCGGCTTCTGCAGCCGGCTCGCCTTCGCCACGCCGGGCACGTACACCGTGGAGGTGGTGGGACGCGCGGACGGAGGACCGGAGGTGGCGGCGCTCTTCCTGGTGGACCAGGGCGAACCCCGCAAGCACGCCGCCCGCGAGGACGCCGCCGAGCCCACCACGCTGGAGGACGCCCGCCGGGCCGTCTACGAGCGCATCAACGCCCTCCGCCGCGCCCACGCGTTACCCGAGCTGTCCCCCGACGCCGCGCTGGAGCAGGTGGCCCTGGACTACAGCGCGCGCATGTCGAAGGAGGGCTTCTTCGCCCACATCGCGCCGGACGGCTCCACGCTGACGAAGCGTCTGCCGGCGGGCGCACGCTATGTGCGCGCGGGAGAGAACCTGGGCCTGGCCGCGGGGCCGCTGGCGGCCCACTTCGGCATCGAGCACAGCCCGGGCCACCGGCGCAACGTGCTGGACCCGGGCTTCCGCTTCATGGGCGTGGGCGTGGCGTTCCACACGGTGAACGGGCGTCAGGAGGCCGTCCTCACCGAGGTCTTCACCGTCGCCCCGCCCGCTTCGCCGGCGCTGGCGGACCCGCGGCAGGAGGCCTACGACGCGCTGAGCCGGCTGCGAGCCACCCTCAAGCTGCCGCCCCTGACGCGCAACGCCGCCCTCGAGACACTGGCCCGCGCCCACGCCAGGCGCGCGCTGGAGCTGGACCAGCCCTCTGCCCAGCCCGGTGAAGCCCCGGTGCACGACCGCGTCTTCGAGCTGTTGCCCGACGCGGGAACAGCGTCCGTGGACTTCTTCGTGGTGTCGGACCCCACGGCGCTTCCGGAGTCCCGCAGCCTGGCCGACGCCACGAACAACCGCGTGGGCGTGGGCGTGGTGCGGGGAGACTCCCGCCGCTTCGGCACGAATCAATACTGGGTGGCCGTCATCTACGCGGCCGTCCCCTGAGGTCCCGCACGCAGACGCCGTGCGGGGTGCCCCCGGTGGGTGTGACCAGGGGCGTCAACGCCAGGAACCCCGCTCAGACAGGCCGGCGCTGCGTGGCGTAGGCCTCGAGCCCCATCTGCGGCGGCGCCACCTGCTGATACATGGGGCACTTCATGCAGGTGAACGACTGCCAGCCTCGCCGGACGGCTTCATCCAGGCAGTTGTCATACTGATGACAGTTGAGGTTGCGGTGGGTCTCGACGCCGGCACGCTTCGGCCCGGCTTCGGGGTTGATGGTTTGTGGCAGATCGGCTGGACACGGCTTCATGAAGCCCTCCCTCTGAACTGTTTCCCCCCCGAGCGCTGTGAACGAGCAGTGCTACCTGACGACAACGACTGGACCCGCCATGCGACGACGGACCGGAGTGGCGCTGAGCGGCGGCGCAAGGTAGTGATTCACTCCGGGTGACGCAATGGGTCGGCTGTTCCTACCCAAGTGCACGTAATCGCCTGGACGCTTTCAGCGAATGACATCGGGTGCTGAACAGTCAGGACTGGCCCGACACCGCGCGGATCTAGGACTTGTCGCGCCCGCTGTCAAACCACCCTCCCTCCAGGGCAAGGGGAATGATCGGTGTGTGCGTCTCGTTGGCAGGCCGCAAAGCCGCGTCGTGAAAGGAAGACCACATGAGTTTGAGTGGGTGGGTCGTGGGGGTGGTTGCGGGGATGTCGCTGGGGCAATCCCCCGCGACGCTGGAGGCCGTCCGCCTCCACAAGCCGGATGCGGCGGCCCTGGCGCGCGCGGAGCTGGCGGCCTGCGCCGCGAAGAAGTGCGACGACGCGGGGCGGCTGGCGCTGCTCGCGGGGACGCTCGCCCTCTCTGATGGCCAGGCCGCCGAGGCAAGGGAGCTGCTGGCCGCCTGGCCCGCCCCTCCACTGCTGGCGCCGTACCACGCCTTCTACCTGGGCCAGGCCCGCTTCTACGCCGGGGACGCCGCGGGGGCGGCGGAGGACTTCGCGCGCGTGCTGGAAGCCAAGGCGCCCGCGGAGCTCGCGGCCCGCGCCCGCGCGCGGCTGGGCGAATCGCTGCTCAAGGCAGGCAAGCCGAAGGACGCGGCCCGGGTGCTGGAGGACGCGGCCAAGGCGTCGCCCACCGTGGAGCTGCTCTATCAGCGGGCCCTGGCGCGAGGCGGCTCCGGCAACCGCGCCGGGCAGCGCGCCGACATGCTGACGGTGGCCCTGCGCTTCCCCAC